>JACCSL010000354.1 GCA_013812995.1 Ardenticatenales bacterium
ACAACGCCATCAACGCCGGTGTGACCTTCGCCGTCGCCGCTGGCAACGACAACCTTGACGCCTGCAACGGCTCTCCGTCCCGCGTCGCCGCCGCCATCACGGTCGGCTCGACGACGAACACGGATGCGCGCTCTTCCTTCTCGAACTTCGGTACCTGCCTGGACATCTTCGCCCCCGGCTCGAACATCACCTCGGCCTGGCACACCGGCACGAGCAACACCAACACGATCAGCGGTACGTCGATGGCTACCCCCCACGTCGCTGGTGTGGCTGCCCTCTACCTCTCCGCTAACCCCGGTGCGTCGCCCGCCACCGTCCGCAACGCTCTGGTGAACAACGGCACCACCGGCAAGGTCACCAGCGCCGGCACCGGCTCGCCCAACGTCCTGCTCTACTCCGGCTTCATCTCCGGTGGCACCCCCACCCCGACGCCGACCCCCATCACGGGTGGTATCGTCAACGGTGGCTTCGAGAGCGGCGCGACCAGCTGGACGCAATCGCCGAGCGGCATCATCAGCAGCAGCACGACGACGGGCAACAAGGTCCGCACGGGCAGCTACAGCGCCTGGCTGGGTGGCTACAACAGCGCCAACGAGTACGTCGAGCAGACCCTGACGGTGCCTTCGACCGGCAACACGCTCACCTACTACTGGCAGATGACCTCCTCGGAGAGCACCAGCACCGCCTACGACTACATGTACGTCCGGGTCTACAACACCTCCGGCACGCTCCTGGCGACGCTGCGCAGCCGCAGCAACACCGCTGCCCGCAACGCCTGGTACGCTGACAGCCTGAGTCTCTCCGCCTACGCCGGTCAGACTATCAAGCTGCGCTTCGCCGCCACCACCGATAGCTCCGTCACCACCAGCTTCTTCATCGACGACATCACCATCCAGTAAGCTCTACCCTACAAGCAATAAAAGAGACTCCCGCCGGATTCGGTGGGAGTCTCTTCTTTTTTTCTCTCACTTCCCCTGGAGAAATTGCTTCAACCCTTCCAGGTTTTCTTCTACCGCCTCGTAGCGCAGTGCATAGCGTCGCTCGACGCCCTCATCGAACATCAGGTAGACGAGGCGCGCGAGGCGCAGCGTGTGCAGGTGATGGACCACCGTGGGAGCACGCAGCCGTAGCCGATGCGCGAGTTCGGTGGGGGTCAGTGGCCCCTCGCCGAGATAGCGCAGGATACGCAGGCGGGTCGGGTCCGCCAGCGCCTTGAGCGCCTGATACATCAGATCAGGAACCACCTCGCCCGGCACCAGTGACATCTCTGCCGGACGCCCTCCAAAGAGAAAGAGGATGTGTCCCTCCTTGATAGGTGCTTCCAGGATAAGCGGCGTGGTCCAGAACACGGGGATGAGCGTCATCTCCGTCACATCAGCGGGTCCGGCATAGCGCACACCCTGGGATAAAAGCTCCAGCAGTTGGGCCAGGGGATGGTGCGCTGCTAGTTCCTGTGCTTTTTGCAGCGCCGTCTCAAGGGCCGGGCGGATGCGCGCCTCCTCCTCAGCGTAGAACACCTCGTAATAGCTTTGCAGGGCGCTCAGATATGCCTCGCCAGTGGTGGCGGCGTTGGCCCACCAGTTGAGCATCTTCTGAATTTCTTTCTCCCAGGCCGCGCGCTTGATCTCTTTCTCTGTATTGGAAGCGCGCAGTCGCTCGACATCTGCCTCGCTCCAGCTCCCGCGTGCCGCTACCTCCCGCAGTGTCTCTGAGGCTTCGGCAGGCACCCATTCGGAGAGGAAGAGGGCGGAGAGCCGCTCTTCGGCGGGGGTCTCCGCCAGAACCCGCAGGGCCGTAGCCGCGTCCTTCGGCGCAGGAAGCTGATAAACCCACTGATCTGCAAAGCGCGGGAAGCCGTGAATGTCCGCCAGGATTTCCCGCGCCTCGCCCGGCAGACGGGCACGCACGCCAGCGGCCCAGGCCCCCCGCAGCCCCACTTTTTCCGGGTCATGCAGGATGAAGAGGCTCAGGAAAAGGTCATACGCAGTGCCACAGTCCCAACTCAAACGGGGGGTGGTCATACCGCCCCCTCCATAGCCAGACCTTCTTGCCCCTCAACGGGCCGCGCCACCGGAACCTCCTCGGCCTCGCTGCTCGCGATGTGGTCAGGGAGAAGGCTCTCCGCGTGTCGAATCGCCGGGAAGAGATAGCCACCCACCGCGAAGGCCAACCCCAGCACGCCGCTGCCCAGGATCATGAGCGACATGCCCGCCCCCGGCCCCGTACCCAGCATCTCACCGAAGAGAGGCGCGAGGTTTCCGCCGGGCTGCATCGCTGGCTCGAAAAGGTAGTCCGCCAGGAACCCGGCAAGCACCATCGCCAGCGGGGCACTGATCTGGGCAATGAGGCGACGCACCGCAAAGACCCGTCCCTGCACATCCGGCGCGACCTTCGCCTGCCAGATTGCCTGGTTGGAGCCATTCAGGACCGGAAGGAAGAAGGAGGCCAGGAACATCCCGCCAGCCCAGAGCGGCAAGCCTTGCCCTATGCCCACAACGACGCTGCCCAGCAGGCTGCTCAACGCCATTCCGCCGAGTACGCCGTGAATGCGCTGCTTCGGGCCGCCCCAGGTGCTCATCACTACGCCGCCCATCACCCCGCCGATCCCACCAAACGCGAGGACAGAGCCAAGAAGTGCCGCATCGTCCCCCGTCCGTGCCAGGATCATTGGCTGCACCAGCGTGTAAAAGAAGGCCCCGACAAGGTTCATCCCCAGGAAGACCAGCTGCAACCCGAGCAGACTGGGCCGCTTCAGGATGTAGCGAAAGCCATACATCGATTCAAACCACAGCGAGCCTTTGCCCTCCTGCCCTGCCTCCGTGGCGCGCGGCTGCGGCACATGGATAAGCGCCAGGGTGAGCAGCGCAAAGCAGAAGGTGACCACATCGATCAGCAGGATGCCCTGGATTCCCACCAGGCCGATCAGGAATCCCGCCAGCAGGGGAGCCGCAATCTGGGACGAGGACTCCGCCAGGGAAAGGAGGCCATTGGCGCGCGCATACTGCGCCTTGGAAATCATCGTGGTGATGGCCGCCGAGTAGGCGGGGAATTGAAACGCCTGGAACGCGCCCGCGAATGCGCCCGTGATATACAGGTGCCACACCTCCAACTGCCCGGTCGCGTACAGGAACAGAACCACAATCGTCGAGAGACCCGTTGCCAGGTCGCTCAGCATCATTACCATCTTCCGGTTCCAGCGATCCACCAGGGCACCCGCCAGAGGACTCAATAGCACCGTCGGCCCGAAGGAGAAGAAGCCCACCAGGGCCAACGCACTGGCCTGCCCCGTCTCCTGCCATGCCCAGATCGCCAACCCAAAGCCCGTCATCCCCGACCCCAGCAGCGAGACCAACTGCCCAAACCACACCAGCAGAAACGCTCGCATCCCCCCGACCCGTTTACCCTCTTCTTGCATGGCCGATCTCCTCTATTAGATACTCATCTAATTAGATGATAATCTAAAACAATATCAAAATCAAGAGGCGACGGTAGGACCAAAGGGCCAGTCGATCTGAGTCTGCTTTGTGGCATAGGAGTTGCTTTACAACTCATTAAGGTTGTCAGCTGTGCAAGATAACCGTGGAGCCCACAATTTTCGGGCACCTATCTCATCTATTCCCATAGGAGGAATCCATTATGTACTTACCGCGCGAAGAGGGTCAGGGCCTTGTCGAGTATGCTCTCATTCTGGTGCTAGTCGCCGTCGTCGTTATCGCCATTCTGACCGTACTCGGTCCCCAAATTGGTAACGTCTTCTCCAAAGTTACCAACAACATCGCCACGTAATTTTTCCAGCGTGACAAAGAGAGTCGGCCACTTGGCCGGCTCTTTTTTTGTGTTCTTTTGCCGCTTGACCTTGCCCTTGGGGCAACGTTTATACTACTGCCAAACGCAAGGAGGCATGTGTGGCACAAGGGTTGAGGATTGGCGAGGTCGCGCAGTTGGTGCGAGTCAGCACCAAGACGATTCGCCACTATCACAAAGTCGGTCTGCTGGCGGAGCCGACGCGAACGGAGGCGGGCTATCGCCTGTATGGCGCGAGCGACCTGCTAAGACTCCAGAGCGTGCGGCGCTTGCAGGCGTTGGGGCTCTCGTTGGCGCAAATTCGTGAGTTGCTGGAGGGGGTCGAGCAGGCAGGCTCGCTGCGCGAGGTGCTGGAGGCGCTTCTGACTGAGAGCGAGCGCCAGCGCCAGCAGCTGGAGGAGCGCTGTGAGCGTATTCGCGCGCTGCTGGCGCGGGAGCCGCTGCGTGCCGCAGAGCAGCCCGCCGTGGACGGAGCCCTTGTGCAACTCCTGCAAAACGAGTTCGGGGCGCTCGCCGAGGGCGTTGACCCGGCGCTGTTGGAGCAGGAGCGCCAGCTCTGGGCAGTCGTCGATGAGTATCACTGGCCCGCGCCGAGCAAGCAGGCAATGCAGGAGGCGATGCAGCGCATGGCCGACCATGCGAGGGCGCACCCGGCGGAGTATCAGGCCCTTCTGGCCTGGGGCGAGCTCTTCACCACGCTTTCCACGATGGCGGCGGACGACCCCGAGATCGAGCGATTGGCCCAGCGCTTCGTGGACTCGGACGCGCTGACCTTTCTGGAGGCCGTGCAATCTCTTGGCGAGCCGCCCTCAATGGGCGCTCCGATGGAGGAGGTCATGCGCGAGCTGTTCGCCTTCCAGCTGACCCCCACGCAGCAGCGCTTTATGGAATTGGTTCAATATTACGCCACCCAGGAATGAGAGAGTTATGAACGCAAATCAAGTCTTTCCCTATCAACAACACAAAGAGAGCTTTCAAAATACCGTGGGCATGTTTTTCTTCCTGCTCCTGGTGGAGACCAGCGTGGTTTTTCTGCTGATTGGAATCTTCGCGAAGGACATGCTGATACGAAATGGACTTTTCGTGCTCGCTGGGGCGCTGCTGATTCTGGTTCTGGGCTGGATGATCTCCCCGCTCTGGACGCGCCATTCCCTGAGCGCCACGCACCTGCACCTGCGCTACGGGGTGGGGCTGCGGGCCGATATTCCGCGCGAGCAGTTGCTCTCCGCCAGGCTAGTGCGCGAGCGCCACGACCCCATGCAGGCCATCGCCGCGCAGCACGAAGAGAAAACAGAGCGACTTCGCATCGCTCTCTCGGACAAGGGGCAGGTGCTGCTGCGGCTGGCCCAGCCCGTCCTGTTTCGCTTCTGGCCGAACGGGGGCGGGGCCGCGACCTCCATTTTGCTCAACGTGGATGACCCGGAGCGCTTTTTGAGTGCGCTTGCCTTGCCGGAGGAAGTCATCCGCCAAATCCCTACCTTTCAGCAAGAGAGAAAAGCTGATAGCCCTCGCACCCCTCTGGCTTTCCCGCCGCCAGACAGCGCGCCGCTGGCGCTCCACAGCGAGGGACTCCATCGCCAGTTTGGAGGGTTTGCGGCGGTGCGCGACCTGAGCCTCGCCATCCGGCGCGGCGAGATCTACGGGTTTCTGGGAGCCAATGGCGCGGGGAAAACCACCACGATCAAGATGCTGGTGGGGCTACTGGAGCCCAGCGCGGGGCGAATTTTCCTGGCGGGACACGATGTGTGGGCCGCGCCCCTCGCCGCCAAGGCCGCGCTGGGCTATGTGCCCGACAGCGCGATTCTCTACGAGCGCCTCTCCGCGCGGGAATTCCTCGCCTTTCTCGGCCACCTGCGCGGCCTGCCCGCCGACGAGAGCCGGGCGCGCGCCGAGTCGCTGCTGGCGGTCCTGGACCTCACGGGGCGGGCCGATGAGCCATGCGGGAGCTTCTCGTATGGGATGAAGCGCAAACTCTCGTTGGCGGGCGCGCTGCTTCACCAGCCCGCTGTCCTGATTCTCGATGAGCCGCTCAATGGCCTGGACCCACGCAGTGCGCGCCGCGTCAAGGACCTCTTCCTGGAGTTGGCCGCCGGGGGGACCACGATTTTCCTCTCGACGCATGACCTCGCCACTGCCGAGAGCGTTTGTGACCGGGTGGGTATCATGCACCAGGGGCAACTGCTGGCAGAGGGACGTGCCGACGAGGTGCGCCAGTTGACCAACGCCCCGGACCTGGAGGCCGCTTTCCTGGCCCTGACCGCTGAGCAGGAGGTGGCCGCATGAGACTCATGCAATTCTGGTGGCAGGTGCAGTGGCGTACCTTGCAGAGGGATAGTCAGGCGCGGCTCACGGCGGGCGTCCTGCTCGCACTGAGCTTGGGCATGGGGCTCTGGTCCGCTACCTCGCTCTCTGCCCAGGTGGCACAGTGGGGGCAGGCTGGCACAGAGCTTCTCACCGGGCGGCTGTGGCTGCTCTGCCTGCTGGCCTGGGTGAGTGTGGCATCTGTCGGCCTTCTCGGCACCGTCAAGAAGGCATTCGGGGACGAGGAGACCCTGCTGCTGCACACCTTGCCCCTCCCGCCCGCTGCTCGTTTCCGTGCCTTATACGCCTGGCTGCTGGGAGATCACCTGTGCAATCTCCTGCTCATCGCCACGTTGTCAATAGGCGTAGGGCTGGGGCGCATTGCCCTTCCCTGGCTTTTCCTCTTTCTGGCGGGGAGTGCGCTGGTTGCCCTGCTCGTTCTGCTTGGCTTGTTTCTCGTCGTGGGCGCTCTGCTGCCCAGGGGATGGCGTGGCGTGGCGTGGGTACTCGTTGGCGTGCTGGGGCTGGTCGGTGGGGCGAGCGGCCTGTGGGGGGCGGGGCTGCTTCCTAGCACCTGGCCCGCCCCGGAGGTCGCCGGGGCGGCGTTGCTGCTCACGGTGGGACTCCTCGTGGGTCCGCTGGGCTCGCTACTAGGCCGACAGTACGAGACCGCGTTCCAGGTGGCGCAGGGCTGGGATCGGCGGCAGCGGGTCCACACGCTGCCGGGGCTGGACCGTTTGATCGTCTACCTGTCGCGCCACCGCACACCGGACAGCGCACTGCTCGTCAAAGAGCTGCTCCAGCGCAGCCGCAGCCGCTTCCACCTGCCGCGCCTCGCGGTCCTGCCGCTCTACCTGCTGCTCTTCGGCTGGCTCTACCCGCTCGCGGCGGCACGCGGCCTGCCGGATAGCGGGATCGTCGTTGCCTATACGGTGGCGCTGGTGATGCTCGGGGGAATCATTGACAGCAACCCCAGCCCCATCGGCAGCGAGGGTAACCGCCTCACGCTGCTTCTGGTGGCCCCGTTGAGCCTGACCGATATTCTGCGAATGAAACTCACCTCGTTTTTATGGTCCCTGCTCGCGTTGGGCGTGCTCGTCGGGCTTCTGCTGGGCCTCTGGGTGGGATTGCCGCTCCTCGTGCTCGCCCAGAGCCTCGTTGCGATTGCGCTGATGCTGCTGGGGCTGGCGGCGCTCTTTGCCTGGGGGAGTGCATGGGATGAAGACCTTGACCTGTCGGTGACGGGCGAGGCGCAGATGTTCATCCAGGAGGAGGTGCCCGTGACGGTCGTGCGTATCGCCCTGATTCAGCTTGGTTTCTCGCTGCTGGGCCTCATGCTGGCCGTTGTGTGGCAGTTGCCCCTGCTGCTGGCGCTGCCCGCGTTGGCGCTGGTGGATGGCATCGTGCTGGCGCTGGCCTGGCATGTAGCGCGGGCAAAATTGCAGTGGCTAGTGAGAGCGGGTTAGGGCAGCGCCAATGAGTGCGCCTGGAAAAAGCGCCAAGCCTCGTCGCACGCGTTGATGTCTTGGTTCTTCTGTCCCTTGCGCGCTTGCTGCCATCGCCCAAATGGTGTAGGGGACGGCCAGCCGTGACCACCGCCCTCCACGCGGTAGAAGAGAAACGCCGCGCGTCCTGCATCGCCGCCGTAGCGAAAGAGAGTCACCGTGCTTCCATCGCTCGGCACCACGTCGGGCAGCGCGCTTTCCTCGGGGTCCGCTGGCACATGCAGTGCCTCGACCCAGAATTGCACCGTCTCAGCAGCGGAGAGCACCTCGCCCCGGTCGCTGCTGTCCGGGATAGCGATGGGACCGCCCTCGAAGGGCATCATCGGGTTCGCCGTGCCAGCCAGATACAGGATGGGCACTGCGCGGTTGGGCGGCGCACACTCGCTGGTACGCGCGAGGTTTCCCGCGCTGGAAAAGGCGGCAGCGATTCGGTCTCCCAGTTCAATCGCCAGCCGAAATGCCATCATGCCCCCATTGGAATGGCCCGCGCCATAGACCCGCGCCGGGTCAATGGCGAACTGCTCGCCCAGCGCATTCCAGCGCCCTTCGGTCATCGTCGTCATCGTGTGTTCTGCGCTCCCGCCGCCGCCATGCAGCATGAAGACAAGCGGGACCGGCTCTGTGGGCAAGTTGGCTGGGGCGTAATAGATGAAGGTGCGTTTGACCTCATCGTGCACGATGGACGCCTGCTGCGGGGTTCCGGTGCGCGCCTGGCTTGCGCCGGGGGCCGCCCGGCAACTCGCGAGGAGCAAGCAGAGCAGAAGGAAGGGGAAAAATCGTTGGAAGAGTGCTCTCATCGGGCGAGCTCCTCCACATGGCTGAGCGCGGCGGCAACGGTAATCGGACCCTTGTAGCCCCCACCATGTACCGAGAGAATAGGACAATCCGCGCGTCGCGCAACCTCTAAAACCGCGCGCGTCAACTGTCGGAACTCATCGTTACCCCACTCCGTGATGCCTTTGCCGCCATCCTCGCGGTGTCCATCATAGCCGGAGAAGATGCAGATGAGGTCAGGAACCCACGGAAGCTGAGCCAGGGCGTCCCGGAAAACAGACAAGCTTTCCCGCGCACGATAAAACTCACCCCCAAGGCCAAGTTCCTCCCAGAAGGATGCCTCAAAGCGAGCACTCAGCAGCGGCAGGTTGCAATGCCCTGTACGTTGCCCGGCCACGGTAGAGCCATGCTCCAGGCCAGCGGTGAAGCCCATGTACAGATCGGCGGCGCTGTGGATGCTGATGCAATAGACAGTTGGATCATGGGCGAAGATTGCCTGCGTCCCATCCCCATGATGAATGTCCCAGTCTACGATGAGAATGCGCTCGAAGCCCTGTTCCTGGGCGTACCTAGCTGCGGCAGCCAACGGGTTGAGCAGGCAGTAGCCATGACCCCAATCCGTGTGGGCATGATGACCGCCCAGGCTAAAGCAATATGCCCGCTCAAGCACCCCAGCCCGCATCTGGTCTATGGCTTCCATCATCCCACCCAGCCCATACTGATAGCCGGGCAGGGCGTACTCCAGCCCGGTACATTCGCCGCTCAGCCGGGGCATTGGCTCGGGCGGTATCTCCGCCGCCATGAGGTGAAGTTGTTGGAGATAGGTAGAGGTGTGGACACGGAGATAGTCATCAAACTCCGCCATACGAGGGGGAAGTGAGGGGAAATTCTGGAGTGCCTGAGCCAGTTCATGCCGGACACTGTCCCAATAGGGCAACGAAAAACCGACAAAATCGATTTGGTTGCGCGCCTTTGAGGTCAAAGTTGTATGTGGGTGAAGATAGGTGGCAAAAGTTGAACGGGACATAACCATTATCCCTCTAGCGTCAGCAGAAACTCCTCGACCTCCATCCAACGCGCATTGGAGAACCCTTTGTCCTCCCCACAAATCCTGAAGCCACACTTTTCCAGCACCCGGCGCGAGCCAACATTATCCTTTGCCACCTGGGCGTACAGCGGGCGGATCTTGACCTGCTCCAAAAACGCAGCGAGCGCCCTGGTGGCAATCCTTTTGCCCCAATATTCCTGGCCCAGCCAGTAGCCCACCTGCCGTTGCCCCATATGCTCGAAGCTCAAGACATGGCCCGCCACCTGCCCATTGAAGAGGATCGTCTGTTTTAGAATCGTATCGTCGCGAAGCAGCTTGCTCCAATGGGTGGAGAAGGCATCCCGGTTCGAGGGCTCCCTGGCCGTGAACGCGGCCATCTGGTTGGCGCTCCAGTCGAGTTGCTGCTCGAAGAAGATAGAAAGGTCGCTTTCAACCACGTCTCGCAGGAAAACGCTGTTTGACATAAATTTTCCTCACCAGGGTTAAAGCGGTTTCAGTCCCCCCCGAAACACCCTACGACTTTTGATCGACCAGCGCCCCTTGAGATATTTTTCATACTCTCGTGTGGGCGGGGTCAGCCGCGCCAGCTCTTTCAAGGATTCCAGCGACGCCGAAACCACGAAGCGATCCCCGGCAGCGAGCGTTGTATCATCATGGGGATTGAGCATGAACTCGCCCTCGCAATACTGCGCGATAACAGCGACCTCGAACTCGTCTTCCAGCCGACCGATGGTGTACCCCACGAG
>JACCSL010000374.1 GCA_013812995.1 Ardenticatenales bacterium
GTAGTGTGTTGTTTAATATCCATCACCTACTTCTGGCGCGGTTCCTTCTTTTCGTCAACTCTGCAACTCTTTCGGGTACCCCGTTGTCAAAAGTCCAATTTATAACCTGGGCCATCTATTCCTTGGAACAGCCTTACTGCTAACACCCATGAGAATGAGGGGGTCCGATGTCCGACACGTTTCCCTATGTTGAGCACAAGGTGCGGGTGCGCTTTGCAGAGACGGACGCACAGGGGGTTGTCTACTATGCCAACTATCTGGTCTGGTTCGAGGTGGCGCGCATGGAGTGGATGCGCGCGCATGGGATCAGCTGGCAGGCGCTGGGGGAGCTTAACCGCCAGCTCATCGTGGCCCATGCAGAGCTGGACTATCGCGCCTCGGCCCGCTACGACGATGAACTGCGCCTGCGCGTGTTCGTGCAGCGTGTGGGGAATAAGAGTCTGACCTTCGGATATGAAATTTACCGTCTGCCAGATGAGACGCTTCTCACCACGGGAAATACAGTGCTGGTCTGCGTCACGATGGCGGGCGAACCGATGCCGGTACCAGACATCATGCGCGAGCCTCTGGTGCGCGATCTCGCGGCACGGGAGGCCCTTTCCATCTCGTAGGGGAAACGTAGGGTTGGCGTCGAGTGAGGGGGCAGGCAAGTGGCTATTCTATCGTTAAGTTAAGTCTCTTTTCTCCTCCTAGAAAGAAGCGGTGCAGCGACGCACCGCTTTTTTCTTTTGCCCCGTCCTCCCTCAAACTATGCAACCTCACCTACACAGGATGCTTTGCCATGAACGCTGACCTTCTCCTGCAACACTTCGACCGCCTCAGCGAGGCCCCGGATGCCCTGCCGCGCCTGCGCCGCTTCATCCTGGATTTGGCGGTGCGTGGCAGGCTCGTTCCCCAGGACCCCAACGATGAGCCCGCCTCGGGGTTGCTCAGGCGGATTGCAGCGGAGAGAGCAAAGCAACTGAAGAGTAGGAAGAAAACGCAGCTGGTTATGCCCTTTGAGTCAGAAGATATGCCTTTTGAATTGCCGGAATCGTGGCAGTGGGTACAGTTTGTTGAAGTAGCTTCAATAGAATCCAATTTAGTAAAACCTGAGCAATTCCTAGATTATCCACATATTGCGCCTGATAATATTGAAAGTCGAACTGGTCGGCTTCTACAATATCAAACCATTCGTGAGTCTGGAGTATTTAGCGCAAAAAACCGATTTTTCCCAGGTCATATTGTTTACTCAAAAATACGCCCAAATTTAGCCAAAGCAACTTTGGTTGATTTCGAGGGCTTATGTAGTGCCGATATGTATCCTATTTACCCTTTCATAAATCCGATATTTCTTCTCAAATTTATGCTATCTGATGCGTTTGTCCAGCAATCTATCAAAGAAGATAATCGCGTTGCTATGCCGAAAATTAATCAAAAATCTCTTTCCAAGATACTTGTTGCTGTTCCACCCCTGGCCGAGCAACAGCGCATTGTGGCGCGGGTGGACGACCTCATGGCGCTGTGCGACCAGTTGGAGGCAGCCAAAGCCGAGCGCGAACAAACCCGCAACCATCTCATCGCCGCCAGCCTGCACCACCTCAACCAGCCCAGCGACGACACAGCCGCCTTCCGCGAGCACGCTCGCTTCTACTTCAATCACCTCCCGCGCCTTACCACCCGCCCGGAGCACATCAAGCAACTCCGTCAGACGATTCTCAACCTCGCCGTGCGCGGCAAACTCGTCCCCCAGGACCCCAACGATGAGCCCGCAGCGGAATTGCTCAAGAAGCTAAAGTCAGCCCTTGCCAGGATGAAGGAAGTAGAAAACATACGGATTAGAAAATCTATTTTGCCAGATGCTATAAATTTTTTCTCCGAAGATACATTCCCCGCGTCATGGTGTCTCACGAACTTCGATGATGTAAACGTAATAGTGAGTGGTGTAGCAAAGGGAAAGAATCTCAAAGGGTTCAAAACTGAAGTCTATCCATACCTTCGAGTTGCCAATGTGCAGCGAGGGTATCTTGACCTACAAGTGATGAAGGAATTAGAAATTAAGGCTGGTGAGTTCGAACGTTATAGACTTTGTGATGGCGACGTTTTAATGACAGAAGGGGGTGACTGGGACAAATTAGGACGAGCAGCAATTTGGAACAACGAGATACCTGATTGCATTCACCAGAACCATATCTACCGCATCAGACCCGCAGTTAAAGAGCTATTGCTACCAAAATGGATTATGCTTTTCGCTAACAGCCCCCTGGGGCGTTTGTACTTTGAGGGTGCTTCAAAACAGACAACTAATCTTGCGTCCATCAATATGACTCAATTACGAAGTTGTCCGCTTCCCCTCCCACCCCTTGCTGAACAGCAGCGCATCGTGGCACGCGTGGACGACTTCATGGCGCTGTGCGACGAACTCGACGCCACCCTCAGCGCCAGTGCCACGGACCAGCGCCGCCTCCTCGACGCCATCCTCCACGAGGCCCTCGCCCCGGCGATGGCGTGATCGCCCCACGATAACCACAGTCGACCGGCTCTGATGAAGGGTCGACATAGGGC
>JACCSL010000252.1 GCA_013812995.1 Ardenticatenales bacterium
ACATGCGGCTGGCCCGACTGGCCGCGCTAGAGCGCAAAAAGATCGAAGAGGAGTACAAGGAAGTTCGCCAGGAGATTCGCTACCTGGAGGGGCTGCTTGCTGCTCCTGCCAAGATTCTGGAAGTGATTCGCTCCGAGCTAGCCGAACTCAAAAAGCGCTACGGCGACCCGCGCCGCACCATGATTATCACCGATGCGGAGTACAACGGGAGTGTGGTCCAGGCCGAGAATCTGGTGCCAGATGGCGAGGTGCTTGTCACCATCAGCAGCAAGGGCGAGGTCCAGCGCATCATGAACACGGCGCGCCCGCCTCGTAGTGGCCGGGCCTACACGCAGGTGCTCGTGGCGAACAATCGCAACGAGTTGCTGCTCATCAGCAAGTCGGGACGCGTCTGGCGAGCCGCGATTCATCGTCTGCCGGAGAAGACCGGGCAGGGGCTGGGCGAGTCGCTCACCCACCTGCTCACTGGGTGGGAGCGAAACGAAGAGGTCGCGAGCGCCCTGGATGTGCCCATTGATGAGACCCTGCTGGCCCAGAACTTTCTCCTGGCCATCACCCGCAACGGGCGTGTCGTCCGTGTTAGCGCGGCCGAGGTAAAAAATCTGCACTCAGGAGCCTCCCTGGTGAACCTCGAAGCCAACGATGAGGTACTCTGGGCGACTCTCACACGCGGAGATGATCAACTGCTACTCGTGAGCGCGCAGGGACAGGGCATTCTCTTCGCGGAGAGCGACGTGCGCCCCACAGGCATCGGCGTGCAGGGTGTCTGGGGCATGAAGCTGGAGGAGAAGAATGACGCGGTGGTTGGCGCAGGTCTCGCCCACGCGGGAAGCGATCTCCTGGTCATCAGTCAGACGGGGATGCACAAGCGCGTGCCGCTCGCCGAATACCCGGTACAGGGTCGCTATGGCAAGGGGGTTCGGACGATGAACCTGGACCCGAAGAGCGGTCCGCTCGCGGCGGCAGCCGTGGTCGCGGAGCAGGATCAGGCAACGGTTCTGACCAACAAGCGCCACAGCGTGGACCTGAGCGTACGCCATGTCGTGCAGGTCGATCGCTACCACCAGGGTCACAAGTTGGATCTGCCTGAAAATCAGCATGTCGTGGCGCTCCTGAAATGGGGCGGCCAGAGCGGACCAGAGGCAGGTGCTGGCATAGAAAGTGCTTCCGAAGCCAACACAACAGCCGCGCAAGGGGGTCCATCTTTAAAAGAGAAGGTCGAAAAAAAGAAAGCAGCCAACCGTGTATCCACAATCCAGGAGGGCAGCGATGAAAAAAGCCAGCCCTCGAAAGAGCACAATGGGCAACAGTTGAGCCTGGATTTCACGGACTCGAGTAAAAACTCCGATAACCCTAATGGACGATCAGGATCTAAGGGAGGCACTCGGGACAAAAAACGATAGCAGCAGTCTCAGTGCCCACGGCGCTGCCATCGCCGCCCATGGTTCATTGTCGTTGCACCCACCTATGCGCCAACGATGGAAGGAGCCAACCGTGGAAACAGTTTTCAGGGACAAAATGCTAGTCTGCAAGCAGTGCCAGAACGAGTTCGTCTATACCATCGGCCAGCAGCGTCAGGCGTACGAGGAGCGTGGCACATACGAGGAGCCCGAGCTTTGCCCGGTCTGTGAGGTAAAGCAGGAGCGTAGGAGCCAGCCAACACCTGAGGAGGCGATGTCGATGGGGTCGTACAGCAATGGGGCTTCCAGCAATGGAACCTCCTACACCTATACCAACCAACAACCGACCAACGGAGCACGAGCCCAACAGGAATGGCAGGAGGAATCGACCGAAGCGTCGCCCGCCTCCCCCAACCGCCCAACGGACTATCGCTCTGGCCCGGACCATCCACTCCACGGCCGTGGCGGCGAAACCTTCACCGGGCGGGTCAAGTGGTTCAATGATCGTAAGGGGTTCGGCTTTATCACGCTGGACAACGGGATCGAAATTTTCGTCCATTACAGTGGTATCACAGGTGAGGGGTATAAAACCCTGAAGCAGGATCAGCGCGTGAAGGTTCTGGTGGAAGATACAGACAAGGGGCCACAGGCAAGCCAGGTGACCCCTATGGCTGAACAAGAAGAAGAAGAACAAGAAGAAGAAAGAATGGAGGAGCGCGGCGACTAGCCGCG
>JACCSL010000258.1 GCA_013812995.1 Ardenticatenales bacterium
CGCGCTAATACAGAATCACTCCTTGCCTTTCTCGAATCCTATATGTAGTGGTATCCGTGATGGAGGCACTATATGTAGGCGGAAGTAATTCGGTTTTTGGCCGTAAATTTTACGCGAAATGAGAGTAGTAGCTCAGATTAATAAATAAAATAGCAGGTGCCACGATGGCGACAACGCCCGCATGAGACGATTCGAACAGTAATAAGAGGATAATAGCAGTTATTCCATTTTGTTGGGCAAATGCCAGATGTAGTCTGTCTTTTAAATCCAGAGGTCTTGTTAGCAAAAATCCTACACTTATCTGTGCGGTAGTTACTCCCTGATACACATCCAGCGAGCCATCTTGATGCCGCTGCGGGTCGCCTCTTGGTAGTTTCCATAGCTAACCTCGCGCAACGAGGGCTCCAGAATCACCAGGGTGTGGAAGGGAGCCTGCATCCAGAAATCGATGGCGGACAGACTCAATTTGAAGAGAAAGAAGACGCAGCAATGATTGCTCCTTACACATGATGGCGTACTGTTAATGAAAGCGCCTGACCTGTGGGAGAGATGGTGCGGGTCAAGGAGTAGGAGCGAGTTGTGTTTTTTGTTGGTTGAACGAAATAGGGGGTGATTCTGGTGGGCGTGGTTCGGTTGCTCGGATTGTGAGGGGGTCTCAATTCACAGGTTGCAGATAAGTCAATAGCGGGGCAGCTCAATAGTACCATATAGGGTAGCAGCGTGAGGGACTTTGGTTCCTGTAGGGTGCCAACCTGCCTACTTCTCACGGCTCGCATTGTTGCGTACAATGCGCCAGGTCAGTCGCTTGCGCCAGCATTTATCCATTCGGGAGAATATTTTGTCAGCGACCCACGGCTCGAAGCCGTGGGCTTGCGAACGAGGAATTGACCACTCTTCCCAAGCGAGAGCAAACCGCTGACTAGACGGTGCGTAACTAGCGACCTGGGCGTGGTAGCCCACAAGACATGGCGGATGCGCCCACCCAGTCTGCCTTCCCTCTGGTCGCGAGTGTCGAGGGTGTTAGTAGCGGGCGAGAGCCTGGCGAGGCCAACAGTAGGCGCTTTAGGCGAAGTAATTCCTATGCAATACGTGCCTGTCGTTAGCAGTATTGGCAAACCGTTGATGCCGTGCCATGCCGCCCGTGCGCGCCAACTCATTCGCAAAGGGCGGGCCGTCGGGCGCTTTAACAAGGGCATCTACTACCTTCAGTTGCTGGACCGTGCAGACGGGGTTATTCAACCTATCGCGGTGGGGGTGGATCCTGGCAGCAAGCGCGAGGGCTTCACGATCAAGAGTGAGACCCATACCTATCTGAATGTGCAGGCAGAAGCAGTCGATTGGGTTGGCAAGCATGTGGAAATCCGTAAGATACTCCGCCGGGGGCGACGATACCGCCAAACGCCCTATCGCCAGAATCGTCAGAATCGGGCACGGGGTGGTATCCCGCCAAGTACCAAAGCCCGTTGGCAACTGAAACTGCGCGTGCTCAAGTGGCTTGCCGCCCTCTATCCCATCTCCATCGTGGTGGTGGAGGACATCGCGGCCGTCACGAAAGCGGGCAAGCGCCGCTGGAATAGCAGTTTCAGCCCGCTGGAAGTAGGCAAAGCGTGGTTCTACCACGAGGTGGAAAAAATGGCGGAGCTATGGACCTTCAAGGGGTATCAGACGGCCGCGATGCGGCAGGTGATGGGTCTCAAGAAGTCCCGCCAGAAGCTCGCGACGACATGGGACGCGCATTGTGTGGATAGTTTCGTCCTTGCCACCCTTGTCATCGGGGGGCATGTCGAGCCGGATAACAAAGAGATGTTGATCCTCGTGCCCCTCCAACTTCACAGACGTGCGCTGCACCGCGCCAATCCGCAGAAGGGAGGAGTTCGACCTCCCTATGGGGGCACGAAGTCGCTGGGGTTCAAGCGCGGGAGTTGGGTCAAACATCCCACGTGGGGCGTGTGCTATGTGGGGGGGGCCTCCAAGGGACGCATCAGCCTCCATTCCCTCGCCACCGGGTGCCCTCTGGGCGAAGCGGCTTACCCAAACCGCGAAACCCGAGGCGTGTCAATTCCTGTGCTATGCCAGTTGGCGCGTCTTTCATGCCTAATCGGAGATCGGTAATACCTTGGCTTGGCCTTGCTTTGGCGTTGCCGCTCCTTTCCTCCCACGCTTGTAAAGCGTGGGTTTCCAGGAGCTAACTTCTATGAAGGTACTCATCACGGGAGGTACGGGGCTTATTGGCAGTGCGCTCGCACGTAGCCTGAGCAAGGACGGACACGAGGTGGCGGTTCTGACCCGCGATCCCGCGCAGAAGCACCCCACCCTACCTGCCAGCGTGCGACTTGTCCGGTGGGATGGCAAAAGCGGCGAGGGCTGGAGTTCAGAGGTAGAGGGCGCGGATGCCATCGTCAATCTGGCCGGGGAGACGATTGGCCCCGAGGGCGGCCTCTGGACCGATGAGCGCAAGCGCCGCATCAAGCAGAGCCGCCTAGATGCTACCCAAGCGGTCGTGGATGCCATCCGACGCGCCACCCAGAAGCCGCGCGTGCTGGTGCAGGGCTCGGCGATTGGTTACTACGGCACCCACGCCGATGAGAGCATCGTAGAGGGAGCGCCGCCAGGGACCGATTTTCTGGCGGCGCTGACCAGGGAGTGGGAGGCCGCCAGCGAGCCAGTGGAGGCAATGGGGGTGCGGCGCGTCCTGGCCCGCACCGGCATCGTCCTCGCGAAAAAGGGAGGATCCCTAAACCTGATGGCGCTGCCCTTCAAATTCTTCATGGGTGGCCCGCTCGGGAATGGTAAGCAGTACGCCTCCTGGATTCACATCGATGACGAGGTCAGCGCCCTGCGGCACCTGATTGAGGATAACCAGGCGCATGGCCCCTTCAACCTGACGGCCCCCAACCCGGTCACGAACCGGGAGATGGGAAACGTCATCGGGAAGGTTCTGAGCCGCCCCAACCTGTTGCCCACACCAGGATTCATGCTCAAGCTGGTTCTGGGGGAGATGAGCACTCTTGTTTTGGAGGGGCAGCGTGTGTTGCCCAAAGCGCTGCAAACGTCAGGCTACGACTTCCGCTTTCCCAATCTGGAAGGGGCCCTGCGCGACCTGCTAAAATAGTCAGGGCTTCTCAAAAGTCGCGGTTCTGCGAGCATGGCCCTCTCCCCCACGTCGCTTCGCTCCGTGGCCCCTCTCCCGAAATCGGGAGAGGGGCGGCTGAAAGCCGGGGAGAGGGCC
>JACCSL010000260.1 GCA_013812995.1 Ardenticatenales bacterium
GGCCCTCTCCCCGGCCTTCGGCCGCCCCTCTCCCGAAATCGGGAGAGGGGACACGGAGCGAAGCGACGTGGGGGTGAGGGCGGCGGGTGGCACGCTTCCCCTCTTCCAAACCACAAATTCCGTCAGAAGCAGTTACGTTTTACGTTTTGTCGTCTACCCGCAGCCGAACACGCCCTCAAACTGCTCCTTGTCCTGGATTTCCAGCGTGACGGGGATCGGGTAGCTGCCCGTGAAGCAGGCGTTGCAGTAGCCGCCAGACTCGCCGATGGCCTGCATCATCCCGTCGATGGAGAGGTAGGCCAGGGAATCGGCGTTGATGTGGCTGCGAATGCCTTCCAGGTTCTTTTGCGCCGCGATCAGCTCGGCCTGCGTTGCCATGTCCACGCCCATGAAGCAGGGGAACATGATGGGCGGGCAGGCCACGCGCATGTGGACCTCCGTCGCCCCGCCCTCGCGCAGCAGTTGCACGAGCGGGCCGGAGGTGGTGCCCCGCACGATGGAGTCGTCCACGATGACAACGCGCTTGCCCTGGAGGTTCGCGGGGAGGGGGTTGAACTTCATCGCCACGCTGGCGCGGCGCAACTGGTCGCTGGGTTGGATGAAGGTGCGGCCAATGTAGCGGTTCTTGATGAGCCCCTCCGTGTAGGGCAGCCCGCTCTCCTGTGCATAGCCAATGGCGTGCGGCGTACCAGAATCCGGGACCGGAACCACGATGTCGGCGTCGGCAGGGGCCTCGCGGGCCAACTGGCGGCCCAGGGCCTGGCGCACATGGTGGACACTCTTCGCGTCGATGATACTGTCCGGACGCGCGAAGTAGATGTGCTCGAAGGTGCAGAGCGCACGCGGCTGCGCGGGCGCGCCCTGCGTGATCTCGTAGCCCTGCTTGTCGATGCGGACAATCTCGCCCGGAAGAATCTCGCGCACCATCGTCGCGCCTATCGTACTGAAGGCGCAGCTTTCCGAGGCCAGGAGATAGCCTTCCTCCAGTTTGCCCAGCACGAGCGGGCGGAAACCCCAGGGGTCGCGCACGCCGTAGATCGCCTCCTTGGTCAGGATGACCAGCGAGTAGGCTCCCTCGGCCTGCGCCATGAACATGCGGATGCTGGCCTGCCAGTCGCTGCCACCCGAGCCTGCTAGCAGATGAACAATGATTTCCGTGTCGCTGGAGGAGCTGAGCCCGACGCCGCGCTGGAGGAGGTTGCGGCGCAGCATAGGCGCATTCGTCAGGTTGCCATTGTGGACAATCGCGAGCGGCCCCGCCAGTGTCTCAATAAGGTAGGGCTGCGCGTTGCGGAGCTGGTTGCTGCCCGTCGTGGAGTAGCGCGTGTGGCCGACGGCCATGTGTCCCAGCAGATGGCTCATGTTCTCCTCGTTGAAGACCTGCGCCACGAGCCCCATGCCCTTGTGAATGTGGGCCACGCGTCCATCGTAGGTGACGATGCCTGCCCCCTCCTGCCCGCGATGTTGCAGGGCGTAGAGCCCGAAGTAGGTGGTGCGGGCGACATCCAGCCCCGGCGCGAAGATACCGAAGATGCCGCATTCCTCTTTGGGACTATCATCCCACGGTGTGTTGACCATCAGAAGCTCCCGTCTTGTGGATTGTAATCAGTCAGACGCTGACCTCATGTGAAGCTCGCTAAATGTAAAAGTTGTACCACAGTAAACCAAATGCTTCATCGAAACTCACCATAGTATAGTACTCAAAGTCATCGTGCGTCTCTAAATCCTGTTCGAGCTTGTCGAACATACCCGCCACCGTAAACTGCTCAGGAGAGCATATTTGTAGACTTTGAATAGGCTCTCGCCCTGCTCCTGGATCATCTTCCGACCAGCGCCTCCCGCGCGGCGAGAACCCGCATGCGCGCCTCCTCGATAGTCGAGGCGAGCGCGGTGAGATGACCCATCTTGCGCCCGGCGCGCGCCGACGCTTTGCCATAAAGATGAAGTTTCACCCCCGGATGCGTACAGGCAGCGGCCCAGTCCGGCTCGTCGTGCTCCCAGAGATGGCCCAGCAGGTTCGCCATCGCCGCCGGGCGCAGCAGCTCCGTGGAGCCCAGCGGTAGGCCGCAGACCGCGCGTAGCTGCTGCTCGAA
Organism: Ardenticatenales bacterium; assembly: GCA_013812995.1. Classification (GTDB taxonomy): domain Bacteria; phylum Chloroflexota; class Anaerolineae; order Ardenticatenales; family Ardenticatenaceae; genus JACCSL01. The sequence goes on from JACCSL010000260.1 coordinate 2,094, forward strand.
CTGGCTGGTGATACAGGCATCCAGGGTGAGATGGCCGGAGTTGTGGGGGCGCGGCGCGATCTCGTTGATGAAGAGTGTGCCATCCTCGCGCAGGAAAAACTCCACACAGATGACGCCGACCGCATCGAGTTGCTCCAGAACTGCCCGCGTCAGAGCCACGGCCTGCTCTGTGCAGCCCGGCGGGACGCGCGCGGGGGCCAGCGAGAGGTCGAGGATGTGATTCCAGTGCAGGTTCTCGATGGTGCCGTAGTGGGCAAAGTCCCCCGCCACCCCGCGCGTCGCCACCACCGAGAGCTCGCGCTCGAAGGGAACAAAGGCTTCCAGAATTGCCTCCTGCTCGCCAACTGCCTCCCAGGCAGCCTCCGCCTCTTCCAGCGCAATAATCTTCCTCTGCCCCTTGCCATCATAGCCGAAAGCAGTGGTTTTCAGTACCGCCGGGTAGCCCAGGTGGTCCAGTGCTCCGCGCAGCTCCTCCAGGGAGTGTATTGGGGCGAAGGGTGTCACGGGGAGGCCCGCGTCCTCCAGAAAGCACTTCTCGCGCAGGCGGTGCTGCGTGATATGAAGCACCCAGCTTCCGGGCCGCACCGGGACATACTCCGCCGCTGCCTCGACCGTGGCGAGGGGAATGTTTTCGAATTCCAGCGTGATGACATCGACGCCCAGGGCAAAAGCTCGTACCGCGTCCAACTCCTCGTAGGGCATGGCAATTTCCAGGTCGGCCACCTGCCCGGTAGGCGAGTGGCGCTCCGGCGAGAAAACATGGACGCGATAGCCCATGCGCCGTGCCTCCAGCGCCAACATGCGCCCGAGTTGACCACTGCCCAGGATGCCGATGGTCGCGCCTGGCAAAATCGGTTGAAGCGGTGAGGGGCTCATGCTGAAATCAGCGACCTCCTGTAAAAAGCCTTAATCGTGGAACCGATGTGCTCGACCTGCGGCCCGTGCGCGTCCTGGCAGAGCAGCACCACGCGGCAGGACAAACCCATTGACTTTGTATAGCATAATATGCCAGGCTCACTGCAAGTGTACAGCAATTTTCTTGTAGTAGGTGGTGCCTGGCTGCGCTTCGTGAGTATCGCCCCATCAACCGAGATTCAGCATCTCTTCTGTCGACTCGCCGACAAAGGCAAAGCTTAGCACTGTATTGACATGGCCTCGCCAGAAGGGCACCGTCGTTTCTCCGCCCGGAAAACTGAGACGCGCATGACTCAGGTGAACAAACTCCTCATGATCTTGGCTCGCCACCTCTTCGATGAAACGTGCGGTATCCTTACTCTTAGGGTTCTTGCTTAGTGCCTTGGTTAAGTTGTTCAACGTATTGGCTTGCTTACTAAACATTGCGGCGATCCCGCTCGCATAACGATCTGGATCCAGCACATCGCCTTCTACAATTACACCGTACTCCAGGTGAAGCACCAGGCGCACGCTGTACCCTTCTCTACGGGCCAGGCCCATCAGGTATCTTAGCAGGTGATCTGTCGGCACATCACGACTTGTTCTCTCATCCATCCGTCAATCCTCCAAGAAGTCGAAGTTCATATCATGGATGCTTTCGCTTCCATCCGCCGCTGCGCTGCCACTCGCAGGGCAGCGGCATCGTAGAACATGGTGGCTCACATGGAAAGAGCGTTGCCAGCCACACACGCTACCCCAGTGCACAGTTACCCATCCCCACACTGAAGTGAGCCTCACCCTTAAATTCGCTCTCCTCCTTGCGTAGAACAAATCTAGCCTGGATCGGGGCAACTGGCGAGAGGCCAGCCCAGTTATCAGTACTCCCTATGCTCTCGACCTGCATAGGATCAAACAGCGGTAGAGGGACAGCACTCTCGGCTATTGCGATGGGAAGCAGCGTGCCTGCTACATCTACCTTGCGGACGAGAAACATCCCACTCATTGAGTGCTCAGCTACCAGGAGCGTATCCGTTTTTACGCCATACTGTAGGGGTGGTCGGGGTATAAGGTCAGGTAATAGCTACTGGTGCGTCAAGCGTCGATTGATGAGATCGTAAAACGTAATGCGTAAAACGTAAACCGACCTCACTACCCCATACAGCGGACGAACCGAGCTCATTACGTTTTGCGTTTTATCAACCCTTCGCGATGTTCTTATCTATCACCTCATCCCTGACAGACCACTAGAGGCCATCAAGGTGCTGTGTCTTGTGCTTCACCATCCGGTGACCTGGTACGAGGATCAAGAGAATGCTCGGCAATGGCTGGCAGAGCTTTGCGCAGGGATAGACCCAGCCATTTCATCCGCAGCCTAGGCGCGGGGGCGCAGCCTCACGTTGGAAAATGCGGTAGCCGCTCTGTTAGAACCAATTGCAAAATCACGTCAGGAGGCTGGTCAGGGCTAGGCTGACGCTATCCTCCAGGGACATTCGCTGTCCCTCCTCCAGACATCGCTCGAAGCTGTCCGGGCCGAGCTGCTCGTGCAGGGTCGCGAGCACTGCCTCATAGGGGGCCTGGTAGACGGATTCCAGATGTCGCCCGGTTTCGGTCAGCAGGGCCGCCACCGTCCCCAGCAGGCGCGTGGCCTGCCCATCGCCCCCGGCCGCGCCGCCTGCCTGGATCAGTGCTGCGACGACCAACAGCGGGTAGGCAAAGGTCTGCCTGCCCCCACTGCTCTGGTTTAGGCGAAGACTCTCGGCCAGGAAGCCGCGTGCCTCCGCGTACGCGCCCCGAGCGTAGGCAACGAGCCCCAGGTTCTCCAGCGAGTAGGCAACGCCACGCGGGTCGCCCATCGCCCGCGCGAGCGCAAGGCTTTCCTCATGATAGTCCTGCGAGTCCGCGTAGGCTTGCTGCGCGTAGGCAGCCAGTCCCAGATTGCCCAGCACGAAGGCTTCCCCCTGGCGATTGCCCAGGTCGCGCACCAGCGCCAAGCACCCTTCGTACAGGCCACGCGCCTCCCCGTACGCCTCCTGGCTAGAGGCAATGTTGGCGAGGTTGTTCAGAGAATGAGCGATGCCTAGCTTGTCACCTATCGCACGCCGCAGCACCAGGCTCTCCTCGTGCAGGGCGCGCGCCTCATCGTAGTCCCCCTGGTCGTAGGCGACGTTGGCGAGGTTGTTCAGGGTGCGCGCGAGGCCGCGTCGGTCGCCCACGGTCCGCCAGAGGGCCAGACTCTCTGCGTGGTAGCCACGCGCCTCCGCGTATAGGCCCTGCTCATAGGCCAGTGCCCCGAGGTGATCGAGGGCCAGCGCTTGACCGGCAAGGTCCGCTCCGTCACGACACAGCTGGAGGCTCTCGGTGAGCACCGCCTGTGCCACCGCTTTCTGGCCCTGCCGCCGGGCCACCACGCCCAGCGACGCCAGGACCGCGCCCCTGCCTGATGCGTCCCCGACCTGCTCCCAGCGGGCCTGTGCCTGCTTCAGCCAGTGCCAAGCCGCGTCATAATTTCCCTGTTTCTCCAGCAGATTGCCCAGCGCCTGCTCGGCCTGGGCAAGGCTGGCCACTGTGCCACTCTGGGTGGCCAGGTCCAATACCTCCTGGTAGCGTCCCTCGGCGGCTCCCCACTCGCCCATCACCTCCAGTACCGCTCCCAGCTTGAGGCCGACATCAATCTGCTCGCTGCTCTCTGTCAGCAGGGGGAGCACGGTCTCGTAGTAGGCCCGCGCCGCGCCATTGGCATAGGCGGCCTGGGAAAGCTCGCCGGCACGGCGCAGATACTCGCGCTTCTTGCTCAGATTTTCGCTGGCCTGATAGTGATGAGCCAGAAGCATCACAGGCGTATCCCCCTCCTGCACTTCAAGATAGTGTGCCAGTTGCTCGTGCAGGCGCGCGCGCGTGGCGTGGGGCAGGCTGGTATAGGTCACTTCCTGGGTCAGTGCCTGGCGGAACTGGTAGGCGGGTTCTGGCTCCGTTGTGTCCGTTGCCAGCAGCGTACTCGCGGTAAGCTCGTCGAGGATATGCTCCACCTCGTCCTGCTTGCCCAGCGCGGGATAGTAGCCCCCGACCCACAACGCTGGAAAGCGTCGCCCGATGATGCTCGCCACGCGCAGGGCCAGTCGCTCGTGTTCAGGTATCTGATCCAGGCGGCTCAGAATTAGGCTTTCCAGGCTGGCAGGTAGGCTCAGGGTGAGCTCCTTGTGAGTTGGCTGAGCGAGCAGGTAGCGCGCCAGCTCCTCCAGGTAGAAGGGATTCCCGTAGGTGCGGGCCAGGAGCTGCTGGACGATGTCGGGTGAAAGTTCGCTCCCGCCGCCGCGCTGCCAGCACGCGTGGAGTAGCGCCTCGGCCGCGTCCGGCGCAAGTGGCTCCAGTAGCAGTTCGGTGAAGTAGGGTAGATCGCGCGCCTGAAGCTGAAAGTGCTCAGAGGGGCGGTAGGTGAGTACCACGAGCACGGGTTGTTTCCGGATGGCCCGTGTCACTGCTTCCAGAAGGTCCTGGGAGAGCGGGTCCAGCCAGTGCGCATCCTCCAGCACGAGCAGGAGCGGCGCGTGCTGCGCCCGAAGCTTCAGGCAGTCTATCAGGAGTGCCT
>JACCSL010000261.1 GCA_013812995.1 Ardenticatenales bacterium
GGCCCTCTCCCCCACGTCGCTTCGCTCAGTGTCCCCTCTCCCGATTTCGGGAGAGGGGCGGCTGAAAGCCGGGGAGAGGGCCTCCCTCCACAGGTCGGGTCCGACTTCTGAGAAGCCCTGGGCAATCGTATACTGCGTGTGCCAAGACGTTCAGCCGTGAAGCCCGCCTGCCGATTGGCTTCGGGAGAAGACTTTGGCGTTTCTTTTTCCTCGGGCAAGATAGAAGGCCACTTTAGAAAACAGTATCAAGGAGATCAACCATGCAGTCAGAAAGTGGTTTGGCCCCTGTTCAGGGCGGCGAGTTGTACTACGAGGTCACGGGCGAGGGAACCCCGCTGGTGCTCATCCATGCGGGCGTGGCCGACCATACGATGTGGGATGCGCAGGTCGCGGCCTTTGCGCCGCACTACCGCGTGATTCGCTATGACATGCGCGGCTTCGGGCGCAGCCGAACAGAGAGTTGTGAGTTTTCCAATCGACAGGACCTGCGCGACCTTCTGGCACATCTGGGCGTCAAGTCGGCCTACGTGCTCGGCATCTCGCGCGGGGGGCACATTGCGCTGGATTTTGCGTTGGAGTTTCCGGATCAGGTCAAGGGGCTGATCCTCGTTGCGGCGGGGGTTGGCGGCTATCAGTTGGGCGACGCGGTGATCCCTGCGGAGGAGCAGGCGATGTTCGATGAGATGGAGCAGCTTCTGGAGGCGGGGGAGTTCGACCGCCTCAACGAGATGGAGGTGCATGCGTTCGTGAATGGTCCCGGCCAGCCAGCGGATCGCGCCGACCCGGCGGTGCGGGCGCTCATCGCGCGCCTGAACCGTGCGAACTATGGGCGCGAGGATGGCAAGGCCACGCCGCTGCCCCTGACCCCGCCTGCCTTTGAGCGGCTGGCCGAGGTTCATGTGCCCACGCTCGTCCTCATCGGCGATCTGGATGAGACGGTGTCCGTCCTCATGGCGGACGCTCTGGCCAAGGGCATTCCGGGTGCCACGAAGGTTGCTTTTCCGGATGTTGCGCACATGGTGAATCTGGAGCAGCCGGAACGATTCAACCACGGGGTGTTGGGAGCGTTGGAGCGTTGGAGCGGGGGAGCGGGGGAGCGATAGAGCGGGGGAGCGTTGGAGCGGTAGAGCGTTGGAGCGAGGGAGCGAGGGAGCGAGGGAGCGGGGGAGCGTTCCGCTCTACGGCTTAAACGCTTCAATGCTTGCCATTTGTTCTATCGCTCGCCGTTCCGCTCCAACGCTCCAAGTCGCAGGGGGTTGGTACTATGGATTACGCTGCTTTCAAGAAAGGGCCGTGCCATGACACCGCTGGAACGCTACCTTGACAAGCTCCATGCTATTCATACGACGGGGGCGGGCGTGGCCGAAACCTCGTACTATGGGGCTCTGGAGACGCTGCTCAATAGTGTGGGGGCCATGCTGAGCCCTGCCGTGCGCTGTGTGCCGATGCTGCGCAACCAGGGGGCGGGAATGCCGGACGGGGGGCTCTTCAGCGCGGAGCAGTGGCAGGGCGGGGAGCTTCCGGCGGGGCAACTGCCCGCGCGCGGTGCCATTGAGGTCAAGCCCGTGAGTGCGGAGGTGGCGCAGATCGCGGCCTCCGAGCAGGTGCGGCGCTACCTGGCTCTCTACGGGATCGTGCTCGTGACGACCTACCGAGCCTTTCTGCTCGTGGGGCGAAATGAGCAGGGCGAGCCCGTGATATTGGAAAGCCATGAGATCGCGTCGGATGAGGCGTCGTTCTGGCAGGCGGCGCGCCATGCCGCGCAGAGTGCCGCCCAGCACAATACGCCGCTCGTCGAGTTCCTCCAGCGCGCCATGCAGCACGCGGCCCCGCTCCGTACCCCCGTGGATGTCGCCTGGTTCCTCGCCTCGTATGCGCGCGAGGCGCTGGCGCTGTTGGAGGGCCGGGAATTGCGGGCGCTGGATACGCTGCGGTCGGCCTTCGAGGCGGCGCTGGGGATTCGCTTCGAGGGGGAGCGCGGCGATCATTTCTTCCGCTCGACGCTGGTGCAGACGCTGTTCTACGGGGTTTTTTCCGCGTGGGTGCTCTGGCATCGCGAGGCCCCGCGCCGTGCGGGAGAACGCTTCGAGTGGCGGTTGACGCCCTGGTTGATTCGTGTGCCGATGATTCGCGCGCTCTTCGAGCAGGTGGCGCTGCCCTCGCGGTTGGGGCCGCTGGGGCTGGTGACGCCGCTGAGCCGCGCCGCCGAGACGCTGAACCGCGTGGAGCAGGCCGCGTTCTTCGCCTCCTTCGCGGAGGAGCTGGCGGTGCAGCACTTCTACGAGCCCTTTCTGGAGCAATTCGACCCGGCGCTGCGCCGCGATCTGGGGGTCTGGTATACGCCGCCAGAAATCGTGACTTATATGGTCGCGCGGGTGGACCAGGTGCTGCGCGAGGAGTTGAATATTCCTCTGGGGCTGGCGGATGAGCGTGTGTTGCTGCTGGACCCCGCCAGCGGCACCGGGGCCTATCTTGTGGCGGCGCTGAAGCATATCGCGGCCACGCTCCAGCAGGAGGGCAGCGGCGCGCTGCTGGGCGCGGACCTCAAGAAGGCGGCGACGGAGCGGCTCTTTGGCTTTGAAATTCTGCCCGCGCCCTTCGTGGTGGCGCATCTGCAATTGGGGCTGCTGCTCCAGCAGTATCACGCGGGGCTGGACCCGGAGAATGAGCGCATCGGGGTCTACCTGACGAACGCGCTCACGGGGTGGAAGGAGGGAAACCAGCCGCCGCTCCCGCTGCCGGAATTCCAGGAGGAACGCGAGGCGGCGGATGGGGTGAAGCAGCAGAAGAAGATTCTGGTGGTGCTGGGCAACCCGCCCTACAACGGCTTCGCGGGGGTGGCGATGCAGGAGGAGCGCGACCTCTCGGACGCCTACCGCACGACGCGCCACGCGCCCAAACCGCGCGGGCAGGGCTTGAACGATCTCTACGTCCGTTTCTACCGGATGGCCGAGCGGCAGATCGTGGAGCGGTCGGGGCACGGGGTGGTCTGTTTTATCTCCAACAACTCCTGGCTGGATGGCCTCTCGCATACCGGAATGCGCGAGCGCTACCTGGAGGTCTTCGACCGCATCTGGATCGACAACCTGCACGGGGACAGGTACAAGACGGGCAAGAAGACGCCCTCGGGCGAGCCAGACCCCAGCGTTTTTTCGACGGAGATGAACCGCGAGGGCATCCAGGTGGGGACGGCGATTGCGCTGATGGTGCGCCACGAGCAGCACCAAGGGACGCGGATGATTTTCTACCGCGATTTCTGGGGGCGCAACAAGCGCCGCGACTT
>JACCSL010000459.1 GCA_013812995.1 Ardenticatenales bacterium
GATCATCAGTGGCCTGCACCGCATCGCTCCCCGAGACTCGCGCGGAGAGCGCCAGATCCCCCAAAACCTCCACGGCGCGGGGTAGGTTGGAGTGATGAGCGAGCCAGTTGGCCGCCAGTCGTTTATCGGCGGGCAACTGGGATATAGAGAGCAATCCCTCGGCCAGGTACTGTCCCGCGACGGGGTCGATTGTTACCGCAAAGGCGCTGCGGACCTCTTCCACCACATCGGGACCCAGAAGCACCAACTGCTGCGCGGCCCAGCGGCGCAGCTCAATGGCGTCTGCGGAGAGGGCCAACCGGGCCAGGACCGGGCGGGCCAGCGCAGGTCGCTCCAGCGCGAGGAAGACGCGGGCAGCGGCCTGCTGAATCAGCTCCGGTTGCTGGGGTTGGCTGAGAAGCTCGGCGGCCCGGAGGCGAATGCTCTTGAGGGTCGCGTTGACCATCAGCTGCTCGGTATCTTCCAGTGCTTCCTCAGAGACATGGAGGAGCCGGTCCAGCGCCGCGCCCGCCGCCAGGTTGTCCGTACCCTGCGCGAGCCGCAGGAGCACCCCGCGCGCCGTATCGTTTTCACCCTTGTGGTGGAATACCTCTGCGGCAGCCAGCCTCGCCTCGCTCGCGGGGGAATGGTGGGCGATCATCAGAAGCGTGGCATGCGCCTCTTCCTCCTTCATGGTGCCCAGCAGTCCCACCGCCCGCGCCGCGATGTCTGGCCGCGTCACCTGCATCGCCAGCTCGGTGGTGGTTTTGATCACCTGCTCTGTGGCCGCGCGCCGTGCGTGAAGCCAGTGGGCTGCCTGGAGGCGCAACCTCGGGTCGCCTGCCTCGCGCGCAAAGGCGATGAACGATGGAATGGCACTGTTGCCAACCTCGCCCATCGCATCAAGCGCCGCCAGCCGTAGTGACTCCTCCGCGTGGTGGACCAGCCATTCCAGCCGGAATAACGCCGTCTGCGGGTCTCCGGTGCGTGCCAGATAGCGGGCAATCTCCAGAGCGCGGCGGGGCTCGGTGGTGCAGGCGTCCAGATACCAGAGCACGGGGCGCGCCGCCTCCCCCAGGCTGCCCAGTACTGCCAGCGCCTCCTCTGCCAGCGTGCCTGCCCCAGGGGCGACAATAATGGCCCCCAGAACCTCGGCCGCCTTTGCCCCATCACCGGACTCCATGAGGACGCGGGCGGCGTGGTAGCGTTGCTCCAGGGGAGCCTGGCTGTTCAGCGCCACCCGCCGGTAGATGCGCCGCCGCTCCGCGCGCATCCGTTCGGCCTCGGGGCGGGCCGTAAGGGTACGCTCGGGTGCGCCAAGAATCTCGCTCAGCGCCTTGTCCAGCGCGCGCACAAAGGACTCGCGTGCTGCTGTGTAGCGCACCGAGACAGTCAACCACTCCGGCAGGGCGCTGCTTTCCTGGGCTAGGGCCACCCTGGGCCGCCCCTGGGCGCGCGCCTGCAAGAGCGCGGCGCGCCCGATGTCACTCTCCCACGCGCCAAGGGTGACCCGTGCCGCAGCAACTTCCGCGTAAAGTTCATCCACCGTCCCAGGGAACTCTGTCAGCGAACGAAGCTCCAACCCGTACCATTTTACCAGAGAGGTCAGCAGGGCGGAGAGCGCGGCATAAGACTTGCTCGCGCTGGAGGCGAACAGTATCACAACCTGCGAGGCGTCGGGTGGCGCAGCCTCCTCAACAACCAGAGTGGGCGTTGAGGCAACAACCTCCTCTTCGAGCATAGACACCGCGATGCCGTGATGATGGAGAATGCGAATGAGTTCTTCCATCGTTACCACGAGCATCTCTTTGCGCTGCTGCTCGTCGGGAAATTCGATCTCTAACCAGCTTCCGTTGTCTTCATGACGGGGCTGAAGGGAAAGTTGGGTGGGGCATGGCTCCATCTGGGTACCTTCCAACGCCCACACAACCCCGCGCCCCTCAACCCGCTGCTGCCAGAGTTCCCCCACATCGAGCAGGGCGCTGGTAAGCACGGGCAGGACCTCGTGAAAGGGTGCTTCGATGGCAAGACGAATAGGCAAGCGCATGGGCAGAGTCACCAACCTGATAGAAGGGTGGAATAGTGTCGAACATTTTATCTATCAGAAAGATGAAAGAGGGATGAAACGCGTTTGTGGAGGGAGTGACAATTTGTACATTGAGGCAAAAAACAACGCCCTCACCACGAGGGTGAGGGCGTTGTTTTTATCAGGCATCACCGGAACCGGTTTTAGCGGACGGTTACCGGTGATGCCCATGAACTGCAACAACTACTATCCATGAACACCACCTCCTTTGCCGTTAGGATAGCGGTATAAACACGCTGAGCTCTTTGGCAGAGAACCCGGATGAAAGTGATAATGTGGTGATGGCGTTGCAGATAGTTTGCGTTACGAAGAGTACTATAGCCAGAACATTTGTATTCGTCAAGAGGCAATTTTGATTTTTGGGAGGGTTGGGCAGGGAAATAGCCAATTTGTGCTATAGTTAGCTCATCCATTTGAGGTTAAATCCATGAAGGTACACGTCAAAACAGTAGGCTGCCGTCTGAACCAGGCGGAGGCGGAGCGGATCGCGCAGGGCTTTGTGCTGGTGGGCCATGAGGTCACGTCGGAGGAGAGCGAGGCCGATCTCCTTGTGCTCAACAGTTGCACAGTAACGAGCCGGGCCGCGCGCGAGTCTATCCGGGCTGCGCGCCATCACGCCGGGCAGAAAATTGTGGTCACCGGCTGCCACAGCGAGGTCGCGCCGGAGCACTTTGCCGATGCCGATCTCATTGTTGCTAACGCGGAGAAGGAAAACCTGGTGGCGCTCACGACGCGGGCGCTGGGGCTGGAGGGCTTTGCGCTGGGCGCGGACTACCGCGCGGACGGGGCACTGCACCTCTACCCGCTCGTGCTGGACCACACGCGTGCCTTCGTCAAGATTCAGGATGGCTGCAACCTCTCCTGCTCTTTCTGTCTGACGACCATCGCACGGGGCGAGGCACGTAGCCGCCCCCTTGGGGAGATCGTGGCGGAGGTCCGACGGCTGGCGGCGCGGGGCTGCCAGGAAGTCGTGCTGACGGGCGTCCACGCCGGGGCCTACGGTCGCGAGACGGAGGGCATGGCGGACCTTGGGGTGCTGCTCCAGCGCGTGCTGGAGGAAAGCGATATTCCGCGTGTGCGGCTCTCCTCGCTCGAACCCTGGACCTTCCGCACCGAGTGGCTGGAACTGTGGCCAACCTGGGGCGAGCGCCTCTGCCGCCACCTGCACATGAGCCTCCAGAGCGGCTCAGACAGCGTGCTGCGCCGAATGCGCCGCGCCTACCGCGCGGACACCTTTGCGAGCAAGGTTGCAGCGGCGCGTGCCATCATCCCGGAGGTGGCGATATCGACGGACATCATCGTAGGGTTCCCTGGTGAGACAGAGGAAGAGCAGCGCGAGAGCCTGGCTTTTGTCGAGGCGATGGGCTTTGCCAGCGCGCATATTTTTACCTTCAGCCCACGCCCTGGCACCCAGGCAGCGACGATGGCGAAGCAGATACCGAACGCCACCAAAAAGCAGCGCCATCAGGAGATGCAGGTGGTTGCGGAGCGGTCAGCGCGCCGCTTCCGAGAGCCGATGGTGGGGACTGTCCAGCCCGTTCTCTGGGAGCGGCCCGATGACGCGGGGCTCACTCCCGGTCTCACTGATAGCTACCTGCGCGTGCATAGCCGCGACCCGCGTGCGAGCCGCAACACCATTGCTTCCGTGCGGCTCGCGGCGTTGGAGGGGGAAAGTTTCGTGGCAGAGTGGGTTGACACTGAAGAAGCACAGTTGCTTGACAGATAGAGAATCTTATTGCTTCCCCCTGATGACGATGGTACCATCTTCAACCTGTTCCCTGACTACATACACGAGATGAACCATGATTAAAGAGCAACTAAACAACGATTTGAAAGAGGCCATGCGGGCAAAGGAAGCCCTGCGCCGCGATGCCATCCGCATGATGCTCACGGCCCTCAAGAATGCCGAGATCGAGCAGAGCGGAGCGTTGTCGGATGAAGAGGTAGCCGTCCTGCTCCAGAAGCAGGCCAAGCAGCGTCGGGACTCCATCACTGCTTATGAGCAGGGCGGACGCCCCGAGCTGGCCGCCGCTGAACAGGCAGAGTTGGAAATCATCGAAAGCTACCTGCCACAACAGTTGAGCGAAGAGGAGATTCGCGCCATTGTCCGGGCCACGATTGAGCGTGTGGGTGCTACCAGTGCGAAGGACATCGGCAAGGTGATGGGGCCGCTGATGGGCCAGATGCGTGGTAAGGCGGATGGAACCCTGGTGCAACGACTTGTGCGCGAGGAACTTGGTGCCTAGTACCACGCGCTCCTGCCTGTATTAATCAACGAGCCTCTCGCCACGATGGTCAGGCATCTTGTTACGCGGTTATACGGCGGCAGTTGGCTGCTCGCCCTGTGGCTCTTGCTGACCGCCGTCCTCGTCCTTGAGTGGGAGCCAAGCGGTGCTCGGCTTGAGGTGGGGACAGTCAGCCCGCAGGACATTCGTACGCCGGAGCGAGTGACGTATCGAAGCGAGGTTCGAACCCTGCGGGAGCTAGAGCGGGTCGCAAGTGCGGTCCGCCCCATTTATTTCCCACCGGACCGCTCGCAGGCGATTCGCCAGAGCAGTATCGCGCTTGCCATCGCCACGTATCTGGATGCGGTGCGCGCGGACCCCTACGCCGATGCAGAGAGCAAGGCGGCCTACATCGCGGCACTCCAGCCTGTGCATTTCGATACCGAGATCACCCAGCTCATCCTCGCCCTCTCCGAAGAGCAGTGGCGGGTCGTCGTCAGCGAGACACAGCGCGTCGTGGATGTGCAGATGCGCGGGGAGATCAAAGAAGCGGACCTGCCGATTGTTCTGCGTAATCTTCCCAACCAGCTCAGTGTTTCTCTCACCAAGGAGCAGGAACAGGTCGTCACGGCTTGGGCTGGGGGCCTGGTTCTTCCCAATACCTTTCTGGACAGCGAGCGAACGGAGCAGGCCCGCACCACCGCACGCGAGGCCGTAGCCTCGACGGAGATCACCCTCGCGAAGGGGCAGATTATCGTCCGGGAGGGCGATATCATCACCCCGGAGCAGGTAGAGGCACTCCACACCCTTGGGCTCCAGCAGCCTGCCCGCCCCATCGGCAAAATTCTCTCCACCACCGTCTTTCTTCTCTTCATGGTCCTCGTGCTGGCGCTGTATATCAACCGCGTCTACCCCGAACATTGGGACAACCCGCGCACGATGGGGCTCATCCTGATGCTCCTTGTGGGGTTTGCGCTCGGGGCGCGGCTACTTATGCCCGATCACAAATTTATGACGTATCTGCTCCCCACCTCCACCGCCGCGATGCTCCTGGGGGTTCTCCTCGGCGTGGATATCGCTATCGTCGTTACCATCGTGCTTTCCCTGATCGTCGGGTTTATCACGGACTCCATCGAGATGATTAGCTATACCTTTATCAGCGGTATTATCGCGGCACTGGTTCTCTGGCGGGTGGAGCGGTTGGGGGTCTTTGTCTGGACAGGTCTGCTGGTGGGGCTGACCAACATGGGCATCATGCTGGCGTTTGCGCTTCAGGATGTGCCCTATAACTGGATGGACATTGCCGCCAAGGGCGGGATGGCGCTCCTGAATGGTGCCCTAAGTGCCAGCCTCGCCCTGATCGGCTTTTATGTGCTCAGCAATTTTCTGGGGATTACCACCTTCCTCCAGCTGCTGGAACTCGCGCACCCCAATCATCCTCTCTTTCGCGAGCTACAGATGAAAGCGCCGGGTACCTACCATCACACTATTATCGTTAGTAATCTTGCCGAGCGAGCCGCTGAGACCATCGGTGCGGACATGCTGCTGGTGCGGGTGGGGGCGTATTACCATGACGTGGGCAAAAGCCTGAACCCGCACTATTTCATCGAAAATCAGACGGATGGCGTGAACTTCCATGATGCGCTGGATGACCCCTACGAGAGCGCCGAGATCATCCTGGGCCATGTCTCCGAGGGGCTGCGGTTGGCGCATCGCCACAAGCTGCCTCGTCGCATTCGCGACTTCATCGCTCAGCACCACGGGACAACCTGTGTGACCTGGTTCTATCACAAAGCATGTGAGCAGAGCGGCGAGACAAAAATAGACAGCGCCCCCTTCCGCTATCCTGGGCCAAAGCCCCAGAGTCGGGAGACGGCCATCCTCATGCTCGCTGATACCGTTGAGGCTACGAGCCGGGCAATCAAGCCAGCCGGAGCGGTCGAAGTGGACGAGCTGATCCGGAAGATTATTGTCACCAAATTGGGGGATGGGCAGCTCGACGAGTGCAGCCTGAGCCTACGCGATCTCGATAAGATTCGGCAGGCGTTTCTGGATGTGTTGCAGGGTATCTACCATCCGAGACTGGTCTATCCGGAGGAGCGCAAAGAGAATCGGAGCCTGGTAGCTCCCGTCCCGGCGGCGCTCACCTCAGAGGCTCCCGCGCCCCAGCCATAGGAGAGGTTATGGAAGATGAGAGAATCCAGATTCAGGTCGACCCCCGCTGGGTGGAGCAGGTGAATCTCAGTCGCCTGGAGCAGGCCATTCAGGCTGTCTTTGGGGAAATCGAGGGTCTGGGGAACCCAGCGCTCTCCCTCGTGATTGTGGGGGACGAGGAGATGATTCGCCTGCACGAGACCTATCGGGGCGAAGCGGGCAGTACGGATGTCCTGACCTTTCCTTATGAGGAAGAGGAAGAGATCGAAGAGATGGCAGACTACCTGGGAGATATCCTGGTCTGCTACGAGCAGGCGGCACGCCAGGCGGAAGAAGAGGGGCATTCGGTACACGAGGAACTGGAATTGCTGGCGGTCCACGGCACGCTTCACCTGCTGGGCTATGACGATGAGACCCCGGAGGAAAAGCAAGAGATGTGGGAGCAGCAGCGCACCATCATGGGCAAGCTGGGGTTGGGCAAGATTGCACCGCCGCTGGAGGAGTAGGCGACAAGAACGACCGGCACTCAGGCCGGGCGTTTTTTATTGAAGAGCGTGCTAGCGCGATGGCCTGCTATGGTTGCCTCGCCAGGCAGCCGCCGCAAGGAGACCCGCAACGGTCATCGCCGAGGCTGCCCCAATGGCTGCCCAGGACCAGCGGCCTGAGTCCAACCCCACTTGCTGCTGGCGAGCCTCTGCCAGCAACCCCGCCTTTAGCTCCGCCCGGAACTCAGATCGGATCGTCACCGGATGGTGAAAGAAGGCGAAGATGTGCTCGGCCAGATCAAAGAGGGGGGTCAACTGCCGTGTCTCTTCCAAAAAGAGGGCAGAATAGCGCGCGTGATAATCCTCCTCACCCCGGAGAAGCGCATCGGCGTGGGCAGAAAGAAGATCACTCTGAATTTCGTCGTCCATCGTCAGTCTTGCCTTTCTAGCAGTCTGTCAATGCTCAAGAGGCCTGCGGCGTTAGCTGTTCCTCTTGCTTTGGCTGTTTGTCATGTGGTCGCCCACTCCACCACCAGAGGGCAATAAACATCGCCATATAAGGCAGAAACGCTATGGAGAAGACCAGCCAGGGCATCGCCCATAGACTGAACACGCAGAGAAAAACCATCAGGGGGCGCATTTCCCTGTTCCAGAGCACACTGCCAATCCACAGGGCGGCTGGCAGCATCACGAGGATGTCATGGTGCCAGAGGTAGGGATTGAAGAGGGTGGATAGAAGGGTTGCCTCGCCCAGCAATCGAAGGGAGACCTCCCGCACATTCCAGTATCGTACCAGGCCGATCAATATGCCGATGGGGATTCCGGTGAATTGTATCCAGCCGGGCAACTCCCGCGCGGACTTTATCAAATCCCAGAGCGAGACCGACTGCCAGTGAACGGGAGACCCCTGCGTGATCCAGCCGGTGACCCAGGTGGGGTCCAGCACAAAGGCGATGATCACAAGCAGGGAGGTAAATCCTGTAAAACTTAGAATCATTGCCCACTGACCCCGCCGCAGTGCCACGAGCAGCAGCAGGCCGATGGCGATGAAAAGAAGATGCGGTTTTAACAAAATGGGAACCAGTAGGACGCCCGCCGCAACCTGATGGTTCTTTCGTTGCGCTAGCCATGCATACACCATGAATGCGCCAAGTAACGGGGTCACCTGCCCCCAGAACATGCCCGCCAGGAACGGCAGATAGAGGAAAGGGAACCCTAAAGCTACCTCATCGGGCAGAGGATGAGGCAGGCGGCGGTTGACCAGCAGGGCGGCGTGTCCAAATAAAATCGCACAGAGGCCAATCCACACCAGCGTTGACGCTGTAAAGGGGAAAGCCCCCATGGGCATGAGGAGCAGGACAATCGGGGGCGGATTCCATAGAGGCCAGAAGTGGAGCGGATGATGCTCGCTGACCTGTCGGAAATAGCCAACCGCTGTTTGGGTGCGCTCCAACCAGTCGGAATTAAAGTAGCCCTGCCCGAATAGCACGCCGCGCGGAATACTCCAGTAGGCCAGCCAGTCCCCTGTTCCGTAGTCCCCCCATTGCATATCGAAGTTATAGTAAGCACCCAGCCCCAGCAGGGCGATGACCAGCGCGATCAGAAGCCAACTTTTGTTTCTCATGACGTGGCTGCCGTTACCATGACCCCCACAACCCCTGGCCCACCATGCAGGGCAACTGAGGCGGGAGCCTCATTGACAAAGGCGCGCTCGACGGGAAACTGTGCTTGCATCTCTGCCAGAAGCCAGGCGGCCGTATCGGGCGCTCTGCCATGCATGGCGGAGACCCAAACCGGGCCATCCAGCGTGAGGGCGTGCTCTTTTGCCAGAGCCAGCAGCCGCTCCAGGGAGCGCCGCCGGGAGCGAACGCGGGCGATGGCCTCTAACTTTCCACTTCTGACAGCCAGAACGGGTTTGAGATCAAACATAGTGGCTAGTCCCGCCTGAAGAAAATTGAGTCGCCCACTGCGCTGGAGAAAGGAAAGCTGGTCTATGGCAATAAACAGCGCGGTGCGGGCTCGTCGCCACGCCAACCGCTCCAGAATTTGCTCGCGATTGCTACCCGCGAGGGCCATCTCGGTTGCCTCTGCCACCATGTGTCCCAGCGCACTGCTAAAAAATTGGCTGTCGAAGGCGACGACATCGGCCTCTGGTACCTCGCGCGCCATCGCGAGTGCGCTGGAGTAGGTGCTGCTGAGTCCGGCGCTGATCAAAATAGCCAGGATGGGGCCGTGAGGGGCCGCCTCGCGATAGGTGTGATAATACTCTTCAGGCGAGGGTTGCGAGGTATGGGGAAAAGGGCCACCCTGCTCGATACGTATATAAAATTGTTCCAGCGAGAGCGCGCCTTCGACAAAGCTTTCTGTCCCGAACTGTACAGAGGTACGCAGTACACGGATATGCTCGCGTACCTGTGGAGTTGTTTCCGGGGGCAGGGCGCAGGTGCTATCGGTGATGATTTGTACTATGTCCGAGCCCACGAC
>JACCSL010000265.1 GCA_013812995.1 Ardenticatenales bacterium
GCATGCGGCCTCGAAGGAAAAGGCATTGACAAACGTATCAGCGTCAATTCTGCCCCCCCCCATCCCGCTCAACCGCTGGACCTGCCGCCAGAGCGTTTCATCGTGGACCGCAAAGATTTGCTCGGGCTCTACGAGGGGCACACGCCGCCACTCCATCTGCTCCAGCATCCCACTCTCCTGAAGCACGCGCCGAATGGCCTGGAGGCGCTCCGGGCGCTCCGGATGTTGCCATTCATGGTGGGCAAGGAAAATATCGTCGTAGAAGCCAACAATGGTCATAACATGCTCCGAAGGTGGGCCGGGTCAATGGGACTGATTGTACCAGATTCTGAGAGAGGGAACGACAAGGGAAAGGCAAAAGGCAAATTGCAAAAGGCAAAAGGCAAAAATAACGGCAGAGACCATGCTGAAACAGTAACTCCAAAGTCAAAAGTCGTATCAAACGTGATAATGGAACAGTAAAGGCTAGGTAGGACGTAGTTTGCTGGCTTAATTTGCTGACCCTGAAGGTAAAAATAATGCCAAACCTCGTGCTGTGTGCTTTGTCGTCCCTTTCCCCCTTTAGGGGCCTACTTGGTGCCTTTTGACCTTTGCCTTTTGCCTTTCCGTTCTACCGTCGATTTTCGAACTTGAAGCCATGCCCCCGCACCGTCTGCACATACTGGTGGTCGGGGTCGATCTCGGTCAATCGCTCGCGGAGGCGGCGAATCAGGGCGTCGATGGCTTGATTGGTGATGCCGATGGCTTCCTCCTCTGCCCATACCTCGCGCACAATTTCGGGACGACTGACCACCCGGCCCTCATTTTTCATGAGATAACAGAGCAGGGTGTACTGCGCTACACTCAGGTCAACTATATCCTCCCCAACCAGCACCTGACACTCTTCTTGCTCTACCCTCAAACGGAGTGGGCGGTGGAGGTTGGGAGCAGGGGCGGTGGAGGCACTATCCACGAAGCGCAGTTGGAAGTGAGGGGCAATCTGGATGCAGTCTCCATCCTGGAGCGCGTAGTTCTGACCGATGCGACTTCCATTGACAAAGGTGCCGTTGGTGCTCTGACAATCCACGAGCATAAACTGCGAGCCGTCCCGACGGATGTGCGCGTGGTGGCGCGACACGAGGCGGTCCGGCAGAATAATATCGTTATCGGGCCAGCGGCCCAGGGTCGTGACTTCTTTTTCAACGAGCCAGCGATGCGGCTCGCTCAAGCCTTCTTCGAGGATGAGCATGGCGCGCTCAATCTCCATCTTCGGCCCTCCTGTAGCAATGGGGCGTGGGGTGGGCGGTTGGTTTTTTTGGGCTTCTGCTCTAAGCTTCTGTAATGCTGACGATTGGTACAAGTCTGAGAAACCGTTACAAGATTGTAGCAAAAATTGGGCAGGGGGGAATGGGTGCGGTCTACCTGGCAGAGGATCAGCGCCTCGCGGGTCGCCGGGTGGCTGTGAAGGTGTTGCATCCGGGTGGGGCATTGAGCCCCTCAACCGCTGAGCAGCTTGAACGCGAGGCACAGGTTCTGGCCCGTCTGGATCACCCCACGTTACCGCGTGTCAGCGACTTCTTTACGCCGGAAGAGGATGAGGGGCACTCGGTAGCGATGGTGATGGACTACATCGCGGGGCAGGATTTGGCCGAGATTGTGAAGGAGGCGCGGCGCAAAGGGCGCTTTCTGCCGCCAACTCAGGTGCTTTCCTGGGCGGAGAGTCTCTGTGACACCCTGACCTACCTGCATCTTCAGGAGCCCGCTATTTTGCACCGAGATATCAAGCCGGGCAACATCAAACTGGCCCCGGACGGTACCGTGAAACTCGTTGACTTTGGCATTGCGCTGATACTAGATGCTGGCAGCGATCAGACCGTGACCAGCGCCAAGGGCATCGGCACCCTGCCCTATCTGCCGCTGGAGCAGTATGGGGCCGATCTGAGCGGCAACGACCCGCGTGCAGACCTCTATTCTCTTGGGGCAACGGTCTATCACCTGCTCACCGGCCAGCAGCCACTCTCCGCACAGGAACGCTTCCTCCAGCCGGAGCGCTTTCAGCCGCCGAGTGCCCTGGTGCCAACCCTCATGCCTCATGTCGAGCGGGCCATCCTGCGCGCGATGGCGCTTAAGCCAGAAGGTCGCCCCGTGAGCGCGGAAGCGTTCAAACAGGAGCTGCTGCGGGGGGAGGTGCCTCCAACGGTAGCAGATGAGACCACGCTGGAGGAAGCGCTACGGGCCAATGCACTGCTCGTCGCCGTTGCCCTTCTTCTTTTCCTGGGTGCCCTTGCACTCACTTTGATCTAGTGGGGCGTCAAGCGTCGATGGAGGAGACCGTAAAACGTAATGCGTAAAACGTAAACCGACCTCACTACCCCATACAGCGGACGAACCGAGCCCATTACGTTTCTGCTTCTGACGGAATTTGTGGTTGAGGGGTGGCTCTGCGGGGAGGCCCTCTCCCCGGCCTTCGGCCGCCCCTCTCCCGATTTCGGGAGAGGGGACACGGAGCGCAGCGCCGTGGGGG
>JACCSL010000492.1 GCA_013812995.1 Ardenticatenales bacterium
TACCAATCCAGCACTCGCTCAGGAGATGGAGGAGGGGAGGAGGCAATTGGCAGCGCTTTGCTCCCGCACGCCGCTGGCGCTGGCGGTCTCTGCCTACAACGAGGAAGAGCTTCGTGCGGTCGGCTACCAGCAGACGCGCGTGTTACCCCTCTCGCTCGACGAATCGCAGTATCGCTTCCCGACCAACCCCGCCCTGGTGGAACAGTTTCAGAAATACGGGCCTAAGCTACTCTTTGTAGGGCGACAGGTTCCGAACAAGAAACCCGAAGATCTGCTCAAGCTGCTCTACTACTATCGCCGCATTGAGCCAACCGCCTGCCTGATTCTGGTGGGTGCGCCCTGGCTGCCGAACTATGAGCGCTGGCTGCACGATCTGGCCTGCGATCTGGGTGTGGGGGGCGATGTCTTCTTTCTGGGGCATGTCTCGCAGCAGGACATGGTGACCTACTACCGCATGGCCAACCTCTATGTGTCGATGAGCGAGCATGAGGGCGTCGGCAAACCCCTGATCGAGAGTATGTACCTCGATCTGCCCGTCATGGCGTACGCGGCAGCGGGCGTCCCCTATACCCTGGGCGAGGCTGGCATGCTGTTTCAACATAAAGACTACGAGGCACTGGCCGAACTCACCGATATGCTCGTCACCGACCAGAGCCTGCGGTCCCGCATCCTGGCCGGGCAGCGGCGCAGGGTTCAGCACTTTTTGCAGGATCATGTCCGGCAGCAATTGCATGAGAGTCTCAAGCAACTTTCAGTTGGGTTAAAAAGTTAAGAATGGAGAAAAGATGGCACATTTAATGATAATTAGCCGTGTAGTCGGTGAGTATGTACGCCAGGCAGTCACAACCGGTCGGGGTTTGGACAATAAACTGTTCGTAGAAACCGCCTATCGGGTTCTCTTCAAGCGCGAGCCTGATGCAGAAGGTGTAGGGCTTTTGACTCAGAAGCTCGAGAGTAAGGAAATGAATAAGGTAAATGTTCTGGGGGTCTTGCTGAAATCTGAGGAATTCCATGTGGTGCAGGGGCTACCTATTCACCCTTTGGAAGCCCTCCACAGCTCACGCGTGACTCTGATCCAGAAACACCTTCCCGAAGCAAAGATCATTGTGGATTTAGGGGGAGGCTCTACGTTACATCCGGAGGGTGCGTTGCTGGGGCTAGGATATCCCCATCATCCCACCGAGGTGACAATTATTGATCTTCCCCCAGAGGAGCGGATGTTATCCAGTGCGGATACCTCAGACACTTATGTGACGGAGGCTGGAATTCGCGTTCGTTATCTCTATCGATCCATGACGGATCTATCCGCCATCGCGGATGAGAGCGTGGATATGGTGTTCTCTGGCGAGAGCATTGAGCACATTACAGAGGAAGATGGAGAGATTGTATGTCGAGAAGCATACCGCGTTCTTAAATCTGGGGGCTATTTTTGTCTGGATACCCCCAATGCAGCACTGACTCGAATCCAATCTCCTAAAGAATTTATTCATCCTGAGCACAAGGTGGAATATCGTATCCCCGAACTACGCGAGAAGCTGGAACGTTGGGGCTTCACCATCGCTGAGGAAAAAGGTCTCTGCCAGATGCCCAACTCCTTCAAGAGTGGCGTCTTCGATAGCCGAGAGATGTCATTACAGCGAGGGATCTTCGATAGTGCTGAGATGTGTTACCTGTTTTATCTGAAAGCCATCAAACCAGGCAGTACCAATCCTTAATAGGAGCTAGGCGCGCCACTGAGTTGCAGAACTATAATGATATTAGAGTCGAGGCAGGAAACACGCCTGCCTCGACGTATTAGAGGTGTTTGACAGAGCCTTTCTCAATAGACTAAATTTAGCTCTGTTGGTGAGGCATGAGCAGAAAGCTAGCACTGCACCCCCACTCCCAAGTGTGATTGCTCCCTACTCATTCCTTAAATAGACCCCTTGCTCATTTAAGGAAGGTTCCCGCCGGATGAAAAAACTCGTAATCCTGATCGCGTTCTTTGGGCTTCTCGCCCTGTTTCTATCACCCCCTCTTTCACTCTATTCTGCCCCTGACGCTCCCAGTACATTCAACCCGCCCACGTTTTACCAATTACCGGGCGGGCTTGTTGTCCACTCCTCTCCTACCCTCGCTGATGTCACGGGCGATGGGGTTCCAGAAATTCTCTTTGGCACGACCGCCTTGAGTGGTAGCAATTTTCAACATACTCAGCCCGCACTTCTCATAGTGATGCAGGGCAATGGCTCAATCCTCTGGTCCCGCAATGTGGGCGCGCCGATCAATTCCTCCCCTGCGGTAGGGGATCTCGATGGAGATGGCCAACCGGAGATTGTGGTAACGACGGGTGGAGATGTGGGTGACATGGACCAGAATGGTCAAGTCCTCGCCTATGATCGCCTCGGCAACCGCATGTGGGAATTCACGACACTGGATTGGTTTCCCAACAATGGCTTCGGTGATGGCAACTTTGGTTCTCCCACCCTGTGTGATGTGGATAATAATGGGGATATAGAGATCGCTTTTGGTAGCTGGGATCAACGGGTCTATCTCCTGGATCATCAAGGAAACTCGCTCTGGAACAACATTCCAAACGGCTCACCCGGCCAGGGGTTTAACAATGGGGATAGTAAATGGGCCACGCCGGCCTGCGCCGACCTCAATGGCGATGGGTTCAACGAGATTATCACTGGTGCAGACATGACGGCGGGGGGCTTTCTTCCAGATGGGACAGCGGCTCATAGCGGAGGCTTCGTCTATATCTTTGATGGCGCAGGCAATATCCTGGTACGCTACGCGGTCCCGGAATCTGTCTATTCCTCGCCTGCCATAGGAGATTTAGACGGGGATGGCGACCTCGAAATAGCCGTTGGTACATCGTATTACTGGTGGAATGAGCGTGGTCGTAAGGACAACTCCCTTGTCTACGCGTTCGATACCAGCCGGGTCTTCCAGAACTATCATTATTCCGACCCTGCCAAATTACCCGACATGCCAGGCTGGCCCCAGAGTACACCGCTCCCAGGCTTTAGCTCGCCCGCGCTGGCCGATCTGGACAAGGATGGTGATCTTGAGATTGTCATCGGGGCGGGAGAGCCTTTCAGCACCAAATCCACTGATCCAATTCCTGGCACGGGCGCTGTTTATGCATGGCATCATACCGGCCAGCTTGTAAGTGGGTGGCCCGTGTTCCCCAAGAGCGTCGAGGGGCGGGATGCGTCTATCCCTGCCTCACCCACGATTGCCGATGCGGATGGGGATGGGCAACTCGAGATTTATGTTGCCCATATCTGGGATGTGATGGTCTACAACCCCAACGGCACGCTCAAGGAGCGGCTGGCAGGCGTCTGGACCGTCGCCAGTTCACCCGCCATTGGGGACACCGACAATGATGGGAAGACGGATGTCTGGATTGGGGCAGGGAATGCTCGCCCCGATGCCAACATGAGCCGGGGCTACCTCTGGAATTTCGAGCAGGCCACCGCTGGGATGGGGGCTATGCCTTGGCCGATGTTCCATCGTGATGCTGCCAACCGGGGTGTGTATCAAGCGCCCTGGTCGGTGGCTGGTGGTGACGAGCTTCATATACAGCACCAGGTGGGTAGCCCGACAAGTGCTGGCAGCACGATCCTGATACGAAACACCAGCGGAAGCACCATTAACTGGAGTGCTACGGCCAGCGATAGCCGGGTAGAGGTCAGTCCCGTGAGTGGAACGCTGGCCCCCAACAGTACAGCAACCCTGAGTATCACCGCTGAGCCGACCGGGCTACCGGCTGGGACCCACGATCTGGGAACCGTCACGCTGACGGGAACGATGGCGGGCAGCCCGCTTGACACTCTGGAGGTACGAATCTACCTGCACGAGGGCGAATTGCTGTACGTGCCGATGCTATCAAGCAGATAGAGCGTAGAGGTAGACCCACACGATTCGGCTACTCCTTGTGCTCCTGGGGCGACCCATTGGTCGCCCCAGGAGCGCTTTGTTTGGAATTGCACCCTATGCGCGTTCTTCATCTCATTCAACGATACTGGCCCGCGCCCGGCGGGGCAGAGTTATATCTCAGCCACATCTCAGAGCACCTGGCGCGCGAGGGCCATCAGGTAACGGTGGCGACCACCGACGCGCTGGACTTTGAACTGTTCTGGGAACCTCAGCGGCGGCGCGTGCCCGAGCCCTCGGCAACGCACGAGCAGGTGCAGATTCGACGCTTTCCCGTGCGCCACCTGCCTCTCTCCCCGCTCGCCTACCCCGCGATTCGCCGGCTTCTCTGGCTCATGTCCAGGGTTCACCCGCTGCCCGTGTCGCTGCTTCATCGCCTGGCCCGCTTTACCCCGTGGGTGCCCGCGCTCTGGCAGTGGCTGGAGCAAACCGAGCAGCCCTTTGACCTGGTAGCAGGCATGACGATCTGCTTCGAGCCGCTGCTGGAGGCAGGGCTGCGCTTTGCCCGGCGTCGGGGGGTTCCCTATGTGAGTTACCCACTCACGCACCTGGGCGCTGGCCCCGCGCCCGCGCAGGATGCGCTGAGCCGCTTCTACACGATGCGCCATCAAGTGGACCTCGTGCGTAGCAGCGATGCGGCTGTCGTGCAGACTCCCGCCGAGCGCGCCTTTTATGTCAGCCAGGGGATGGACGAAGCCAGCATTGTGGTGGCCGGGGCGGGGATAAACCCGAAGGTAGTGCTGGGCGGGGACGGCGCGCGCTTCCGCGAGAAGCACCAGATCAAGGGGTCGCTCGTGCTTTCACTCTCCTCTATGTCCTACGACAAGGGAACCGTTCACACGATAGAGGCGGTCCGGAGGCTGTGGCAGGCGGGCCGACAGGTCGAGTTGGTTCTGATCGGGGCGCTGCTGGAGCCCTTCAAGCACTATCTCGAACGATTGCCTGCCGCAGAGCGCCAGCGCATTCGGGTGCTGGGCTCCGTCAGCGAGCAGGAGAAGCGAGACGCGCTGGCCGCCGCCCAGATGCTGGTGATGCCCTCGCGCACGGAGTCCTTCGGGATTGTCTATCTGGAGGCGTGGCTCTACCAGAAGCCGGTGATCGGGGCGCGTACCTGGGGCGTGACGGATGTGATCCACGAGGGGCACGATGGCCTGCTGGTGCCCTTTGGCGATGTGAGCGCGCTGAGTGCGGCCATCGCTCACCTCAGCGACTGCCCCGACGAGGCGGCGGCAATGGGTACGCGAGGGCAAGAAAAAGTCTATCGCGAGCATCTGTGGAGCCACAAGGTCTCTCGCATTGAGCGCCTGTACCAGCACCTCGTGCCAGCTTCCTGAGTCATGCGTCTTCTTCAAGTGGCTCACCAGTACCCACCGGAGTTCATCGGTGGGGTGGAATTGCACACGCAGGCACTCGCCAGAGAACTTGTCCGGCGCGGCCATGAGGTATCGGTTTTTTTCCGGAGCCATCGTGCCGCGCCGGGCGTGGAGTCGTGGCTGGAGGGGGATGTTCGCGTCTGGGCAGCCAGCACCGGGCCGCTGGGCGCAGGTCGCCGCTTCCTGGCGACCTTCTCGGATGAGGCGCTGCTGGCTTCGTTCAAGCAGGTGCTGACAGAAAGCCGCCCGGACCTGGTACATATCCACCACCTCATGGGCCTGCCTGCCTCGCTGGCAGAATGGCTTGTGGCGCAGGGCATTCCCTACGTCATTACTTTGCACGACTACTGGTGGCTCTGCGCCAACGCCCAGTTGCTCACCAATGACAGCGATGAGCTTTGCGAGGGACCAAAGCTGTGGGTGAACTGCGGACGCTGCGCCATTGCCCGCGCCGGGCACAAGACGCTGTCCCCCTGGCTCGCACCGGGGATGGCCCCGCTTTTTGCCTATCGCCACCGCCGCCTGGAATCTATTCTTACCCACGCCGCACGCGTGATTTCCCCGACTCATTTCACGAAACAGCTTCACGAGCAGATGCGCCTTCCTCCCTCGGGGATCACGGTGATCCCACATGGCATTGCACTGCCGGAGCCGCTGCCAGCCCCTGCCCCGCGCGAACCGGGACTTTACAACATTGCCTATGTCGGCGGGATTGCCCACCAGAAGGGGCTCCATGTGCTGCTGGCCGCCCTGGAGCAGCTTCCCCGAGAGAGTGTCACGCTCTCGATCTATGGAAACCCGACTGTCTTCCCCGAGTATGTCGCGACGCTTCATGCCCTCTCGACGCATCCCGGTGTGCGCTGGCGAGGCTCCATCCCGAATGCGGTCCTGTTCGCGGACCTGGCGGCGGCGGATGTGCTGGTGGTTCCCTCTATCTGGTATGAGAGCGCGGGGCTGGTGATTCAGGAGGCATTCGCAGTGGGCGTTCCCGTGATTGTCTCTCAGCTGGGGGCACTTGCGGAGCGCGTTGAGCATGAGATAAACGGGCTTCACGTCCCGCCGGATGAGCCAACGGTGCTTGCGGCGGCGCTCCAGCGCCTGCTCGATGAGCCGAGCCTACTGCCAAAGCTGCGCGCCGGGATTCAGCCAGTCCGCACGATTCAAGCGCAGGTGGCGGACATTGAGGTACTCTATCAGGCGGCGCTTGATTCTGTGAAATAAAGAAGCTGTGGCATACTGCACCCTCGCCGCGAGTCCTCCTCGCGGCGTTTGTACGAAAGTGAGTTTTCGTTTATGACCGTATTCAACACAACGTTCACGAGCCGCAAAGGCTGGCGGGAACAACTCCAGGAGCTGTGGCGCTATCGCGACCTCATCCGCAACCTGATCGTGCGTGACCTCAAGGTGAGATACAAGCACAGCGCGCTCGGCATCCTCTGGTCGCTGCTGAACCCGCTGCTGATGATGCTCATTTTCTCCTTCGTCTTCACCGTGATGCAGCCGAACAACATCCCCCATTTTTACGTCTTCCTGCTCGCGGGGTTGATTCCCTGGAATCTCTTTTCTGGGGCGGTGATGGGCTCGACCATGCAGGTCGTTGGGAATGCCCACCTCATCAAGAAGGTCTACTTCCCCCGCGAGGTGCTGCCGCTATCCATGATCTTGAGCAGCTTTGTCAATTTCTTGCTTAGCCTGATCCCACTGGCATTCTTTCTGGTGTACAGTGGGATTGGCTTTACCTGGCACCTGCTATGGCTCCCCGTCATCATGTTCATCCAGTTGCTACTTGTTCTGGGGCTGGGCTTTTTCCTCAGCGCGTTCACGGTGTTCTACCGGGATGCGATGATGGTGCTGGATGTGGTCATTCTTGGGCTCTTTTTTATGACCCCCATCTTCTACCCGATGGAGCTGATCCAGCGCGAGGCCACGATCTTCAACGTGACGCTGCCCATCTACCGGATGGTGCGCTGGCTCAACCCGATGGCGAGCCTCATTGATTCGTATCGCACCGTGGTCTACGGCGTCATCGAATACAGCCCGGACGGCCTGCCGATCTACTACCCCCCCTCTGCGCCCGCACTCGACTTTATGCTGCGTACGGGGCTGACAGCGTTTATCATATTTCTGATGGGCTGGAGCTTCTTCCGCTTCGTCAGCCCCCGCTTTGGTGAGGAAGCATGATCGTATCGAACCACCCGACGCCGCTCGTTTCTGTGGTTATCCCTGCTTATAACGAGGAGCTAGCCATCAAGCATGACATCGAGATCATCCAGGCGGCGCTCGATGGAGCCGGTTATGACTGGGAACTGATTGTGGTAGATGATGGCTCGCAGGATCGCACTGCCGAGATTGCGGAGTCGCTGGGGGCCGTCGTCCTGCGCCATGCCCTCAACAAGGGAACGGGCGGCGCGCGCTCCACGGGCGTCCGCTACGCAAAGGGCGAAATCATCATCATGACGGATGCCGATGGGACCTATCCCAACCAGGATATGCC
>JACCSL010000510.1 GCA_013812995.1 Ardenticatenales bacterium
CTCAGGGTATGGCCGCGCCTACCGAGAGCGGCTGAACGGGCAGTGGGGCATCGTGGACCGGGACGACTGTGTGAATGGGGCGCGCTACCTGGCGGAGGAGGGCGTCGTCGATGGCGAGCGCCTGGCCATCACCGGGGGGAGCGCGGGGGGGTACACGACGCTCTGCGCGCTGACCTTCTGCGACACGTTCAAGGCGGGGGCAAGTCACTTCGGCGTGAGCGATCCAGAGGGGCTGGCACAGGACACGCACAAGTTCGAGTCGCGCTACCTGGACACGCTCATCGGTCCCTACCCGGCGCGCCGCGACCTCTACCATGCCCGCTCGCCGCTCCACTTCACCGAGCAACTCAGCGCGCCCATGATTTTCTTCCAGGGATTGGAGGACAAGGTCGTGCCGCCCGAGCAGTCCGAGCGCATGGTAGATGCCCTGCGCGCCAAGGGCGTCCCCGTTGCCTACCTCGCCTTCGCAGGGGAGCAGCATGGCTTTCGCCGCGCCGAAACCATCGCGCGCGTCCTGGAGGCAGAGCTTTACTTCTACGGGCGGATTCTGGGCTTCGACCCCGCAGATGAGATTGAGCCTGTCAAAATCGAAAATCTGCTTCTGCCCTAATCAAGCGTGGGGCGCAGACGAGGATCGCTGAGAAACAGCTCGCGGATGCTGGCAAGGGCAGATGGCCCTGCCTCCGTTGCCATAGCGACCTGATCGAGCAACACCAAATCTGCCTCTGAGAGCGAGGTCGCCGCTCTCCCACTGAGTCCCCACTTGTCCGACGACCCTGGTTCCCATTTATTCAGGGCCGCAAGCTCACGCAGGAGATGGGCACGCACATAATCCATGCCCGCATCCGTGGGGTCAAAGCCAAGCTGCATCGGGTCTGCCTCACCGCGCCGACAGGCCAACCATGCCGCCCCGGCAGTGATAAAGCGGTCACGCGGAATATCGTGGGGGTCTATGGTAAGGCCGATTTCCTTTGCAAGAACGTCATCTTGCTCGGGATCAATCAGAATCCACCGTTGCGCTTGCTCATTCCAATAGTCGCAAACCCAGTGGTCCCAGGTGTTGCCCCCGTTCAGTCCCCAGCCATGAAAGTTCGCAAAGCCGACGCGCACACAGGCCGGAATCCCATGCGTGCGAAGCATCGCGCAGAAGAGGACGGCGGAGACACGGCACTGGCCCACCAGGCGACGCTCGGGGGGGCGCGGACTATGCAGGGGCTGGGAGTCCAGCGCCTGTATCTCCGTTAGCATCGCCGCAACGCCGCGCAACTCCGCCGTCTTCATCCGCTCCGGCGGAACCGGCCACCCATAGAGATGCCCCAGGCCCAGATGAATCACCAGCCCCTGCTGGATATGACAGAGCGCCACAGGATCAGACGGCAGGGCGGCCAGCAGGGCGCGGTGATGGTGGGGCTCTGTCACCGGCCCATAGGTGGCGTAGAAGTGCAAAGGATCATTTAAAGAAGCAGCCATAAGACATCCTTTCCAGCGTCGAACTATTGAGATTTTAGCCTTTTAGAGCGCCCGCCAGCAGGCCGCGCAGGAAGTAGCGACCGAGGAATAGGTAGACTAGCAGCGTTGGCACCGCGGCCAGGAAGGCCCCCGCCATCTGCACGTTCCAGGCAATGATCTGGCTCCCGGCCATGTTGTTCAGCGCCACCGTGATGGGCCAGTTTTCGGGGCTCGTCAGCACGACCGCGAAGAGAAAATCGTTCCAGGCAGCGGTAAATTGCCAGATGAGCACCACCACAAAGCTGGGGATAGAGAGCGGCAGCAGGATGTCCCAGTACGTTCGCAGCAGCCCCGCGCCGTCGATGCGCGCCGCCTCGATGAGTTCGGTGGGCACGCCCGCGTAGTAGTTGCGGAACGTGAGTGTCGTGATAGGCAGCCCGTAGATGACATGCGTCAGAATCAGACCGGGGAGCCCCCCATAGAGGTCAATGCTGCGCATGAACTGCACCAGCGGGATGAGCACGCTCTGGTAGGGAATGAACATGCCGAAGAGTATCAGCGGGAAGATAACATCAGACCCGCGAAACTTCCACTTGGCGAGCACAAAGCCATTGATCGAGCCGAGCATGGCCGAGATTAATGAGGCGGGAATCACCAGCTTGATGCTGTTCCATAGGTGGGGGGCCAGCTTGGTGTAAGCCTCTTTAAAGTTATCGAAGTGGAGCCCGGAGGGCAGATTCCACATCGTTTGCAGGCTGACCTCGGAGAAACTCTTGAAGCTCGTGTTCAGCATGATAAACATCGGCACAAGGTAAAAAAGCGTCATCAGGAACAGGGGAATGTAGAGCCAGTAGCGGCCGCGCGACATGTTCATAGCTGGGCCTCGTTCCGGGTGGTGTAGATGAGGTAGGGAATCACCAGCGCCGCCACACTGAGCAGCAGCATCATGCCAATCGCGGCCCCGCGACCATAAAAGTTGCCATCGAAGGTTGTGGTCCACATGTAGATGGCTGGAACATCCAGCGGTAGCTGCTTGCCCGCCACCGCGACGATCAGATCAAAGACTTTCAGCGAGATGTGGCCCAGAATGACCATCGCGCTCAGCGTGATGGGGCGGAGCAGCGGCAGGATAATGTGCCAGTACACCTGCAACTCGCTGGCCCCGTCCACGCGCGCCGCCTCGCGTACCTCGTCCGGAATAGCGCGCAACCCGCCCAGGTAGAGCGCCATCGTGTAGCCGGACATCTGCCAGATTGCCGGAATCGCGATAGCCGCAATGCCCCAGTCGCGCGTGGTGTGCCAGGAGTTGATGAGAAAATCCAACCCCAGGTTATCGAAGAGCAGGTTCAGCCCGCTCAGGCGCGAGCCCTGCGCCGGGTTCATCAGCCAGCGCCAGACTACGCCCGTTACAATGAAGGAAATCGCCATCGGGAAGAGGAAAATGGTGCGGAAGAAGCCCTCTCCGCGCAGCCCCTGGTCCAGCAGAATCGCCAGTCCCAGCCCCAGAACCAGGCAACCCCCCACGAAAAGCGTGGTGAAGAGCAGCGTGTTGCGGACATCAATGTGGAAGCGCGGGTCCGCCAGGAGTCCGGCGTAGTTCGAGAGCCCCGCCCAGGTGTAGTCGGGCAGTAGCCCCTTCCACGCGCTCAGGGACACCCGTGCGGACCAGGCGATAAAGCCATAGACGAAGATCGCTACAGCCAGAATAGAGGGCGATACCAGGGCAACCGCCAGGGCACTGTCTCGGTTAAAGCGCATCATTTCCTCAACTTAAAAACAAGGGGGCGGGCACCTTGGGTGCCCACCCCCTCAGGTAAACTACTTGCAGGGACCCGAGGCGACGCAGGTAGCCGACAGGGCGTTCTGGAAGTTCGCAACGTCCTGGTTGGCCAGGAAGAGGCCCAACGCGGTGTCGAGTTCCGACTTCCAGGAGTCGTTGGCAACCACACCATGCGTCAGGCTGCCGACGATGGTGTTGGAGGTCCAGTCGTCCATCGCCGATTGCAGGTACTCGTCGTACAGGGCGCGGTCCCCATCGTTGCGGGCCGGGATGGAGCCCTTCACCGGGTTGAACGCATCCTGACCCTCCTTGGAACCAGCCACGGTCAGCCACGCGATGGCGGCGTCGCGGTTCGGCGCGCCCACGGGGAGCACGAAGCTATCCGAGAGGAACTGGAAGGTGCCACCCGTGCCAGGCACCGGGGCCCAGCCGAAGCCCTCGCGGGGCTCCAGACCAAGCTCCTTGTAGAAGCCCTCGGCCCAGTCGCCCATCACGTTGAAGGCGGCGTCGCCATCCACCACGAGCTGCGAGGCATCCTGCCAGCTCAGCGCCGAGGCGTCGCTGTTGGTGTATTCCAGAATACGGGCGTAGTTCTCCAGCGCCGTGGTCACTTCCGCGTCGTTCCAGTCGGTTTCGCCCGTCCACAGACCGTTGTACGCCTCTTCGCCCAGTGTGGCGAGCAGCACCGTCTCGAACAGATGCATGGTCGTCCACTGCTCGCCCAGCGCCAACGGTGTCTCGACGCCCGCCGCCTTCAGCGCATCCATCGCCGCGAACCACTCCTCCAGCGTCTCTGGCACCTCGACATTGTTCTCTTCGAGCACGGTCGGGTTGTACCACAGGACATTGGCGCGGTGGATGTTGACCGGGACCGAGTAGATGTTGCCATCCTGCGAGATCAGCGGGATAAGCGTCTCGGGCATGACTTCCAGCCAGCCATTTTCCTCATAGAGGAAGTTCAGCGGCTCCAGCTGGTCGGCGGCCACGTAGGTGCCGATCAACTCCTGCCCCGCGTGACCCTGCCAGCTATCGGGGGCATCGCCCGCCTGGAGGCGTGTGGCGAGCACGGCGCGCGCGTTGGTACCCGCACCACCGGCCACCGCTGCATTGTTGAAGGCGATGTCAGGGTATTTCTCATTGAAGACGGCGATCATGGCCTCCAGGCCAGCCGCCTCGCCACCGCCGGTCCACCAGCTAAAGACCTCGACCTCGGAGGCCGCTGTCTCTCCCTCGCCTTCACCACCGCCACTCTCGACAGTAACAACGGCATCGCCCTCGGCTCCGGCGGTAGCGACCGGAGCACCAGCGGGGGCAGTCCGGCCACAGGCGGTCACGAGCAGCACAATGATGAGCAACAGCGACATAAGCAACTTACGACTCATTTTTCTCTCTCCTTTGACGTGGGTTTTCGGAACGAACGATTCGCAGGGATAGACAGGTGTAAAACGTAAAACGTGAAACGTAACTGCTTCTGACGGAATTTGTGGTATGGAAGAGGGGCCGCGTGCCATGCGCGCCCTCACCCCCACGTCGCTTCGCTCCGTGGCCCCTCTCCCGATTTCGGGAGAGGGGCGGCCGAAGGCCGGGGAGAGGGCCTCCACGCAGAGCCATGACTCCACCACAAATTCCAGCAGAACCAGTTACGTTTTACGCTTTACATTTTAGCCTCACATTTTTCCCCCAATGACCTGAAGAATGGGCATTCCCGGAACGTGCAACAACTGCTGGATGACGAGGGTGGCCGCGCCCACCGCGACGGCATCCTCGCCGAGCCGACTCATGGTAATCGTGGCCTCGGCATTGGACTTGGCGAAGCTGCGCTCCCGCACCGTCTGGCGTAGCGGTGAGAGCAGCATGTCGCCCGCCTCCGTCACACTGCCGCCCAGAACGATCAGACCGGGATTGACGAGGTTGAGCAGGTTGGCAATGGCAAGCCCCAGGTAGCGCCCGGCGCGCTGGATCACCTCGATGGGCATGGGATCGCCCGCGCGAGCGGCGGCGACCACATCGGCCACCGTGACCGCTTTGCCCGCCAGCAGGCTGGGGCGGCCATTGTCGAGCTCCGCCTGCACAGCAGCCAGGATGGCGGGCACGCCCGTCATTGCTTCCAGGCAGCCGCGCAGGCCGCAGCGGCAGAGCGGACCATTGACATCAATCGAGGTATGGCCAATCTCGCCCGCCGTGCCCCCCTCGCCCCGATAGATCGTGTCGTTGATGATGAGCCCACACCCTACCCCGGTTGCGACCTTGATGAAGGCCAGGTTGTGGACCTCGCGCCCGTGGCCCCACCACTTTTCCGCGAGCGCCCCCATGTTGGCATCGTTATCCACGAAGACCGGCAGCCGCATGGCGGCCCGAATCTCGCGCTTCAGGTCGACCCCAATCCAGTGGCTCATGATGATGGGCGAGAGTCGGTCCAGCTTTTCCCCCTCCAGCGGGGAGGGCACAGCAATCCCTATGCCCCAGGTTTTTTCCTGGTCATAGCCCGCTTCCGCCTGTACCTCCCGCAGGAGGCGCTGAATCTCGGCAATGCTCTGGTCCGGGTTGGTCAGCACCGGGAAGGACTCGCGCCGGATTGCCAGCACCCTGCCCCCCAGATTCATCGCTACCACAGTGAGGTGCGAGGCTCCCATGTCCACGCCCAGAAGCGCGCGGGCATCGTAGTTGAACTCCAGCAGGATAGGACGGCGGCCCACCACCGAACTGACCGTGCCCGACTCATGGATTAGATCGGTGGGCAGAAGCTCGTTGACCACATTGGTAATAGTGGAGCGGCTCAACTGGGCAGCGCGCGCAATATCGACCCGCGAGATGGTGCCTGCCTCCCGAATCATATCCAGTACCATTCGGAGGTTGTTTTCGCGGACATCGTTGGGGTCGGAGATCACGGTTGCCTATTACCTGTAGAAGCGGGAACACACGACCATCATAAGCAGCTTTTTTGTATTTGTCAATATCTTAAACAAAGTTAGTTTTGTTGCGAAACAAATTGGTAATCGGGAGAAAGGGGGATGACGTTTTGGGCGCGCGGCTTGAAGATAAAGCAATCAGTCAAGGGTCAAAGGAGGGCAGGCGAATGAACGGGATGCGTAAGGGGGCGTCTCAGGCGGCGGGGCCGGTAGGGATTCTGGGGGCAGCGGGCGGATTTATAGCGGCTCTGGCTGGGCAGCGGCGGAAACAAATCCCGATACGCTTGCCGGTTGCTCAACAACTCACTTCACTATCGCTCACGCGCGGTGCGGGGCCTCGCCGCACCAACTCAGGCGCAAGTTCCTGGTACAACTCATCGATGATCACGTACCCATACAGGCAAAAATCCGCAAAATCGGTTAGCATGCTCCTGTCCTTCGGGTGGTAGGGGTGGTGTTGTGGTGATACCTTCCTCTATCACACCGAAGGACTTCTTGCAACTTTTATCTAGCATAAGGCCCTATTCGACCTTTAACATCTCCGCCCAGGGCTCGTCCTCATCGACCGGGCCGACGAGGCTGAGCACGAGGGCATCGTCTCGGAACAGACGGCGTGCGACGCGCAGAATGTCGTCCTGCGTTACCTTGTCCAGCCGCCCCAATACCTCGTCCGGGGTCAGGATCGTGTTCGACATAGCGAGCTGCCCCCCGACCCATCCCGCGTTGGCCCCGCTGTCCTCCAGGCGGAGTAGCGTGCGGCCCCGCGCGTAGGCTTTTGCCATCGCCAGTTCCTCGGCACTTACGGCTTTCTCGCGCAGGAGGTTCAACTGCTCCAGTACCGCCTCAATCGCTTCCTGAAGATTGTCGCTGTCCAAGCCCGCGTAGACGGCGAAGGAGCCCGTATCCATAAGCTGCAACGTATGACCATAGACGGTGTAGGCCAGCCCGCGCTTCTCCCGAATCTCCGTGAAGAGGCGGGAACTCATCCCCTCGCCAAGAATAATGTTCAGCAGCGAGAAGGCGAAGCGATCCTCATCGAAGCGGCTTAGCGCCCGCGTACCCAGCAGGAAATGGCTCTGCTCGATGGGGCGGTGCATGGCGCGGGCCGTGGGGCCGGGCAGCGGTAGGGCAGAGGTGTAACCAAAGCCATCGCCGCCCGGCCAGCTGCCAAGTATGGGCTGCAAGAGATCGCGCACGCCTGCATGGGTGAGCGCCCCTGCGACCGCCAGCACAGTATGGGCAGGCGTGTAGGCGCGCTCCATGAAGGAGCGCAGCGCCTCGCGCGTCAGCCCACGCACACTCTCGCGGCTGCCCGCGATGTCCCTCGCCAGGGCATGGCCCGGCCACAGCAGCTCGTTGAACTGCATGTAGACCAACTCATCGGGGATATCCAGGCTCTCGTTGATCTCCTCGATGATGACCTGACGCTCCCGCTCGACATCGTTGGCGAGAAAGCGGCTATTGCGCAGCATATCAACCAGCACATCGGTGGCGATGGGCAGATGGTCGCGGCTCACGCGGGCGTAGTAGGTGGTCATCTCGTGGCCGGTGCTCGCGTTGATGTCGCCGCCCACACTCTCGACGGTAAGGGCGATGTCGCGCGGGGTGGGACGGCGCTCGGTTCCCTTGAAGAGCATGTGCTCGATGAAGTGCGAGATGCCCGCCAGGTGTGGCTCCTCATAGCGGGAGCCCACGGTGAGATAGAGACCAACACTGACGGAATAGGCGTGCGGCATCGCGACTGTCACCAGCCGCAGACCATTGTCGAGCGTAGAAAGTTCATACATAAGCAGCGTGTTGCCTCGTAATGGCGTCGGTCATTTTTGCCACGCGGGCCATGACACGAACATCATGGACCCGGATAATGTCTGCGCCGCGTGCGATGCCGATGGCAATGGTTGCCGCCGTGCCCTCCACGCGTTCCTCCGGAGGTAGGTCCAGGGTGTAGCCAATGAAACTCTTGCGGGAAGGAGCGAGCAGGAGGGGATAGCCCAACACCTTCAACTCGTCCAACCGCTTGAGAAGCTCCAGATTCTGCGGTACACTCTTACCAAAACCGATGCCGGGGTCCAGGATAATCTGCTCACGGGCTACACCAGCGCTGCGCGCGAGCTGCACACTTTCTAGCAACTCTGCCGCGACATCGCCGAGCAGGTTCTCGTACTGGATTCCCTCGTAGCGCCCACCCAAGCGCGCCTCCTGGGCTACGTCCTTGGGGCGGCTACGATTGTGCATGAGGACCACGGGAACCCCGCGCTCGGCAGCAAGGGGAGCCATCGCCGGGTCCATGCGAAAGCCCCACACATCATTGATGAGGTGTGCGCCCGCGTCCAGCGCGGCCCGTGCAACGCTCGCCTTGTAGGTATCCACCGAGAGTGCAACCTGAACCTCGCGCGCGATGGCCGCAATGGCGGGGACGACCCGCGCCAACTCCTCCTCTTCCGTCACCGGCTGGGAACCGGGGCGCGTACTTTCCCCCCCCACGTCCAGGATATGCGCTCCTTCCTCAACGAAGCGGCGCGCCTGCTCGACCACCTGCTCCAGCGGGATTTCATCACCCAGCAAGCCATCCCCGCTAAAGGAGTCCGGCGTGACATTGATGATGCCCATGACATACGTCTGGGAGCCCCACCGCGCCTGAAGCGGGCCAATCGCCATCTCTCTCAACTTACTATTGTCCCTGCAACTCGCTGAGCATTTCCTGGGCGCGCTGGCGCAGGTCGGCATCCTCGCTGAGCGTCAGAAACTGGTTCAGCGCCTCGATGGCCGCCTGCTTGTTTCCCTGCAATGGATAGATGGTGCCGAGACCGAAATAGGGCATGGGGAGCTTGGGGTTCGCCGTGATGGCGGCGTTGTAGAGGTCGATGGCCTTGTCGAAATCCTGCTGCTGCGCATAGGCACTACCCAGGTTGTAGAGCAGATCGGCGTCCGCTGGCGCGTGGGCACGGGCACGCTCGAAATACTCAATCGCTGGCGCGAGCTGCCCCTGCTCGTAGTAGACGACACCCAGGTTAAAGAGCGCATCCACATTGTCGGGGTCCAGTTCAATCGCCTGCGCCAGAATCTGGGTGGCTTCCTCATACTTCTGCTGCCCCAGGAGGGCATGGCCCAACGAGGAGAGAACCTGGACATTCTTCGGATCAGCCGTCTGGGCCTGGCGGAGCAAGTCAATGGCCTGGGTGCCATTGCCTGCCGTCAGCGCCGCCTTTCCCTCGCGCAGCAGTCGTTCTGCCTCAGCGGGGTCGGCGACGGTGCTCCCCCCCCCGCAGCCCGTGAGGAGGAAAGCAATGAAAAGCGAAAGAAAGATGAATCGGTGCATTGGATCTCCAGCGGAAAGTCAATGGGGAACTACAGACCTTCTACCCAAACGAAGATTTCTGGGTGCTAGTTATAGTTGAGAAGCACAACCTGCGTTTCTTCGGGTAGGCTGCTGCGGGTAATCTTTAACTCGTCCAGCGTGTTGGTGGTACTGGAGCCCATCTCCTTGAGGAACTTTTCCACCGGGTCCATCTCGCCGGGGTAGACCTCCGTCTGGTAGTGCATCGGAATCACGATGTGGGGCTCCACCAGGCTGATAATCTCGGCGGCCTGCGCCGCGTTGAGGGTGTTCCCCCCGCCTACCGGGACAAGGAGCACATCGACCTCGCTCAGCTTCTCGACTTCCTCTTGCGACAGGACATGCCCCAGGTCACCCAGGTGGCAGACACTCACATCATCAAATTGGAAGAGCATCACATTGTTGTATCCCCGCTCCTGCCCCTTCTTGTTGTCGTGATAGGTGCGGATGCTCGTGACGAAGATACTGCTTACCTCATACTCGCCGGGGCGGGTAATGACAAAGGGCTCCGTCGTGAAGCCCTCCAGGGAGGCATGATTCGGGTGATCGTGGCTGATCGTGACGATGTCAGCCTTGCTCTTGGGGCGGTTGTATCCGGCCCCCAGGAGCGGGAAGGGGTCTGTAAAGGCGATCCCACTTTTATCCTTCAGACGGAAGCAGGAGTGACCATACCATTTGATTTCCACAGCAGCATTCCTCTCTCTTGTAAAGTTGGCGAATTATAGCCCAGTCCCCCGACAGTAACAAGCAAATTTGGCGGAACGGTAGAGCGTTGGAGCGTTGGAGCGGAGGGGCGGTAATTCATTTTGAGATAGAATGCTGATCAGAGACGACGGATCGCTGAAAGCCAGGGAATATGATAACACTTGATGCTATTCTCGCCGTGACTGGCGGGCACACGGTAGGAGCCGTTCACGAGAGTACCTTTCGCAGCTTTGCGTTTGACTCCCGACTCGTCCAGCCGGGCGAACTCTTTGTGGCGGTAAAGAGCGAACGGGGCGATGGTCACGATTACATTGCCGAGGCATGCGCGCGGGGCGCGACTGGCATCCTCGCCCAATATCCGGTGGAACTGGACGCGTATGAGGTGACCTATGTGCTGGTGGAGGATACCCAATGGGCGCTCCAGCAGTGGGGCCGCTACATCCTGCGCGAGTACGGAACCGAGGTCATCGGAGTGACGGGAAGCACGGGCAAGACCACCACGAAGGAAACGGTAGCGCAGGTGTTATCCGCCGCCTTCCCCCTCTTCAAGAATCCGGGTAACTGGAACGGGCGCTATGGGCTACCTCTTGCACTGGGCTGGCTCGCCCCGGAGCAGCGGCTGGCGGTGCTGGAGATGGCGAGCGATAGCCGGGGCGAGATTGCCGAGCTGGTGACGATGGCCCCGCCCAGGGTTGCCATTGTCACCACGATCCAGCCGACGCACCTGGATACCTTTGGTGACCTGGCAACGATTGCCCGCGAGAAGAGTGACCTCGTGCGCGCGCTGCCGCCCGAGGGCCTTGCCTTCCTTAACGCCGACGATGCGCTCGTGCGCGAGATGGCTATCCAGACAAAGGCGGAGATTCGCACCTTCGGCCTCGGCCAGGAGAGCGACCTGCGTGCGACGGAAGTGCAGGTTACGAAGGACGGAACAACTTTCACGCTCATACTCTCCCCTCGAATGGGCCAGCACGAGCCACAGGATTTTTTCACCCCACTTCTGGGCCAGCACATGCTCTACCCCGTGCTCGCCGCGATTGGCGTGGGCTTGCATTATGGGCTGACGCTGGAGCAGATTCGCCATCAACTCGCGAAGATGGAGCCGGTGCCGGGCCGCCTCAACCCTTTGAAAGGGCTCCGGGGCAGCCTCCTGCTGGACGATAGCTACAGCGCCAGCCCCGCTGCCATGCTCGCGGCGTTGGACGTCGTCGCGGCGCTGCCTGCCCGGCGCCGCATCGCGGTGCTGGGCGACATGGAGGAGCTGGGAAACTATAGTGACGAGGGCCACGCGAGCGTGGGCAGACAGGCCGCCCGTCTGCTGGACCGACTCGTAACCAAGGGAGAGAAGGCGCGCCTGATTGCCCAGGCTGCTATCAGGGCCGGATTGACGGAAGAACAGGTGGCTATCACCTACACCACGGTCGATGCGGTCCGCGCCGCTACCGAGCAGTTGGACGAGGGAGACATCGTGCTCGTCAAGGGTAGCGCCGAGAGCCGCATGGAGCAGATCGCCGCCCAACTCCTTGCCGTCCCCGAGGAGCGCACAAAGCTGGCAAGGCAGAGCCAGCCCTGGCAGGAGAGCGTTTCCCTGCCCACCGAGCGCCCCACCTGGCTGCGCGTTGATCTTGATGCCATCGCGCACAACACCCGGCGCATCAAGGAGTTAGTGGGGCCGCAGGTGAAAGTCATGGCGGTGATGAAGGCCGATGGCTATGGACATGGCGCGGTCAAGGCCGCACAAACCGCGCTGCACAACGGGGCCGAGTGGCTTGGCGTGGCCTGTCTGCCCGAGGCGAAGGCCCTGCGCGAGGCGGGCATCAGCGCCCCGACCATCATTCTGGGCTATACCCCGGCCTGGCAGGCCCGCCAGGCGCTGCGCTACGACCTGCGCGTGACCGTTTTCTCGGAGGAAGTGGCGCGGGCACTCTCCCGCGCCACCATTGCGCTGGAGCGCGAGGCGCGGGTGCATGTCAAGGTCGATACGGGGATGCACCGGCTGGGACTCTTCCCCGAGCATGTCGTGGATTTTGTCAAGGCTATTCGCGAGTTGCCCAACCTGATTATCGAGGGAATTTTCACCCATTTTTCCGTGGCGGACGCGCTGGATCCCTGGCACCAGGAGTACACACGGGAGCAACTGGCGCGCTTCGAGAAGGTGCTGGCCGACCTGGAGCGCGCGAAAATTCATGTTCCCATAGTTCACGCGGCCAACAGCGCGGCGACCCTTCGCCTGCCCGAGGCTCATTTTACGATGGTGCGCCCCGGCATCGCGCTCTATGGCCTGGCTCCCTCGCCGGAGGTGCCGCTGCCCGAGGATTTTCGCCCCGCGCTCTCCTGGAAGACGCAGGTGGCCCAGGTGAAGGAGTTATGCCCCGGCTCGTATGTGAGCTATGGCGCGACATACTGCGCCGAGGAGACGCGGCGCATCGCCGTGATTCCCGTTGGCTATGCCGATGGCTTCCGGCGCGCACCGAGCAACTGGGGCAATGTGCTCGTGCGTGGCCAGCGTGCGCCGCTGGTGGGCCGCGTCTGCATGGATCAGGCGATGATAGATGTCACGGAGATTCCGGGGGTGCGCCAGGGGGACGAGGTAGTACTCATCGGCGCGCAGGGCGAGGCGCTGCTTTCCGCCGAGGAGGTCGCGGAACGGCTGGGCACGATTCCCTATGAGGTGGTGGCGGAGATTCTGGCGCGGGTACCAAGGGTAGGGTGACCGAAAGCAGCGGCACAGGCCATCCGCCCGTGCCGCTGCTTTCGGTGGGAACAAGCTCAGAAGATGGCCTGCCCTGGCGTGAGAATGCCCGCAGGATCATAGTGCTTCTTCGCAGCCGCAAAGTCATTCCAGAGCGGTGCATAGTGG
>JACCSL010000556.1 GCA_013812995.1 Ardenticatenales bacterium
AGGGATGGAATGATGGTTTGCCATGCGACAGGAGGCGACTGAAGTCGCCCCTTCTGGCCGTTGGCCGGGCGTCCGCCTACGCGGACGCGACATAGGCATTCATCAAAGCACGCATGACAGTCCACTAGGAATAACATTACGTTAAGTTTTGTTCATAAGTAGTTGGAAAAGAGCAGAGGATAAGGTATAATCCAGACATGAAATCGGGGCGTGACGCCAAACTCTATGCGGTCCAAGGGCGCGATCTTCGGATGATTGCGCCTTTTTGTTTCTGGAGGAGGTCCCGTGCGACATTACGCGATTGTTCAAGTTATCAACCAGTGGATCGTCAAGGTCGTTTCCACTGCTGAGTTCCTACAGGAGAAGTCGGCGCTGGAGTGGGCAAAGCGCCGCCATGTCGACGGACGGCGGCTCCAGCTTATCACGGCCCCGGCCCGCATCGTAGCACCCGTTGGGAAGGCCATCCGACGCCCAGCAGAGTGGACCAGCATCGCTTGATGCCGAAGAGGCTCCGCAAGGGGCCTCTTTTTTGTACCACTGGTTTATTAGAAGAACACTCTATGCAAGGATAGAGGTTAATCTGACCGTTTGCCCTTGTAATGCTAGAGTTGACAATTCAAACGTTCGGCATATAATACGCCCTATCGTTAAATAGTGACGCGCTTGACCGGCATCTCTCTCCTCGCGAGAGGGGGATGACAGACTCCCCACCGCTGGTGGGCTATTCTATCGAAGAGAGACGATGCGATTTTCTCTCTGAGTCTCGGACAAGCTTTCCCGAGGATTATATGGACGGTAGTTGTAACGTGGTTGCAGGGCGCTGGGCGTCCACATCTGCGCTGTGATATCGAGTCCATAGGCAATCATTCTCTTGCCTGGAAGACCGGCCCACATCGCCTGATGTGCGGCTTTTTTTTTGCCCCAACTCTCTTAACCCCAACCACACCAAGGCACCCCCAATCCCACCTTTGAGCCCTTCAGCAAGGTTCGTCTCTGCCTTCTAGTCCTTTGTTGCTAGAGGGCCGTCCTGTCTGCGACCCACGCGGCAGGTGCACCGAGCACAGATATTACTGTGCGCCATCACTCACCAGAAAGGGTATGGTTACGATGCAGACGTACGCTCAATTTCTGCAAGACCGTTACAATGTTGGCAGCGAAGGCCCGTTGGCTGACTTTCTATCTCGCCGTGATGGTCGCCTGCTGTTGGGTGATACCATTGATCTCAATGAACTGGCTGCCCGCTATGGTGCGCCATTGGAAGTTGTCTACACCCCGCAGATTACCGCGCAGGTAACGCGCATGAAAGGCTATGCGGCTCAAGCGCGCGAGGCGGTGGGCTATACTGCCCCCTTCCTCTATGCGTATGCCACCAAGGCCAATTTCGCTGCAGAGGCCGTGCGCACCGCGCTGAAGGCCGGTGTGCACTATGAGACGAGTGCGGCTGCCGATGTCGAGGTGGCCCATATGCTGTGGCGAGAGGGCATTTTGCCCAGCGATCGGCTGATCTTCGCCAATGGCTCCAAGGAGATGCACTATCTGGATGCCATTCTCCGGCTGCGGATCGCAGGGAACGGAAACATTGTCCCGGTACTCGATGACCTGGATGAGTTTCAGCTCTTGCAGCGCGCGCAGCTTCCCTTCCGCTTCGGTGTTCGGGAGCGGGCGGCGGGCAATCGCGATGGGACGCACTACGGGAATGATCGATTCGGCCTGAGCAGCGAGGAGATTCTCTTCGTGGCCGAGGCGCTCAAGAGCAGCCGCCACTCATTGGTTGTGTACCATGCAATGATTGGCAGCCAGGTGGAAGACCGCGAGCACTTCGTGGCGA
The DNA here is from genome assembly GCA_013812995.1 of Ardenticatenales bacterium. Classification (GTDB taxonomy): domain Bacteria; phylum Chloroflexota; class Anaerolineae; order Ardenticatenales; family Ardenticatenaceae; genus JACCSL01. The sequence goes on from JACCSL010000556.1 coordinate 1,829, forward strand.
TGCTGCGCCAGTCGGTGGAAAACTATGCCCGGCTGCGCAAGCAGGTACCAAGCCTCCGCTATTTCAACTTTGGGGGCGGGGTTCCGACGAGCGGCTATGATCTGGGTTTCGAGTTCGACTATGTGGGCTTCCTGACCGATCTGATGACCGTTGTGAAGGAAACGTGTGAGCGTTTCAACGTCCCTGTCCCGGAACTCATCGGGGAGTTTGGCCGCTACACCGTGGCGAACCATGTGGTCCAGCTGCTGGAAGTCGGGCAGGTGAAGGCCGGGGAGAGTGGCACGGCGGATTGGTACCTGCTCAATGGCTCGATGATGGTGAGCGCGCCCGACAGTGTGCTGGTAGACCAGGAGTTTGTGGTGTTGCCCCTGGAGGGTTGGGAGCGCAGTGCTCGCGAGGTGCGCTTCGGCGGGCGGCGTACGTGTGACAGCGATGATGTTTACCCGCGCCCGAATCGCCCGGCGCTGGTGCTACCTGAGCAGGGCAAGGGGATGGTCGTTGCGGTCTGTGGTGTTGGTGCCTACCAAAGCATGATCTCGGGGCGGGGCGGGGCGCACCACTGTCTTGCGCCGGAGGCCCGCCGTGTGGTTATCGAGGAAGTCAACGGGAAGCTCATCTTTACGGAGGTGCCCCAGCAGAGTCTGGAGGCGATTATGCAGCTCATTGGCTATGATAGCCCGCGCCCGGCGTCGTTGCCCGCGATGCTGCCGGGGCTGCGGGACCCGCGCCTGCCCGCGCCGGTAGGCCGAGTCGTGGCTCCGCGCACACGGCTCCAGCGTAGCAGCCGGAGTACGGTGCTGCCGAGAGTGGCGGCGTCGTTGTAACGGAAAGTCAAAAGTCAAAAGGCAAAGGTCAAAAGTAACGGCGGAAGGCACGACAACGACTATGTCAACAACCCCCGAGTAGAACTCGGGGGCTTGCTCCGGCAAGCCCGGTTGATTAGGACCTCAGCCACCATCCTACGGGATGACGGGGCTACGTTCGTGGTGAATGAGATAGGCACGTCAGGGTACTCCACTAGCCCTGACCCCT
>JACCSL010000595.1 GCA_013812995.1 Ardenticatenales bacterium
GGCATAGACCGTGCCCCCAAAAAACAACCCCGCCAGCATCGCGATAGCCAGCAGGCGGCGTAGGCGACTACGCACATCGGGCTGACCCTCTACCACAACGGTTGTCACGCCGCGCGGGTGGGGAAGGAGATTAATGTCAACGAAATCTGTGCTCATCATAATAGTAGGGGGGTTCGATTAGTTGGCTTTCTTACAGGCGCTTCAGGGCAAGGCCCACATTGGTAATAAACTGGCTGAGCGGCATATCCCCTGGCACCTGAATCGCTGGGGTAAGACGACCCGCCGCTCGACCCAGGACCTGCTGGACCGCCTCCTGTAGGAGAGGGTTGTCCGCCAGCGAGCCTGTCAGGAAGATAGGAATGGAAGGGTGGAGTGCGCGGCTTCCGGCCTCACTGTTGTACCGGTCCACCGTTTCCTGGAGCACCTCTACCAGGCGCATGATTTTGTCTTCCTGCGAGGCCAGCAGCGGCGCATTCAGGGCGGGAAAACGTACCAGGCGCGGCAACGCCTCATCCACGATGATGATGGTGCCCACGGAGCGCTCTCCGTCCACGATGATGGCATGGCGCTGGCCGACGCCACGGATCAGTGCCAGCGGTTTGACATCCACCGCCAGGACACCGAGCTCAGCGATGTTGAGAGCCTCCAGATAACTATCGACCAGCGGGGCCGGCGCGGCGACCACAAATAGACCTGGCTGGGACGAGGGGCCCACCACCTGCCAATCGTGATAGCTGTCTTCGCGCGGGAGGGCTTCCCGCGCCTTCATCTCCATCAGTGACTCATCGGCGGTCTGTAGTCCTCCCACCGGTACCAGGCTGGAGGCAATCTGCCGCCCAGGGATGGCAAGCACAAGGCTGTCGCGCGGGGCGCTTTGCCCCTGGCTGCTCCACAATCGCTCCAGCACCTGGGCCAACGCCGCCAGATCGGCGACGGAGCCATCTTCCGCCAGGGTACCCGCAGGTAAGGGCGCGCTGGCCCAGCGCGTCACCACACCCTCCTGCACGCCCATGAGCCTTAGCACTTCATTCTCGACAACCAGGGTGATTCGTTCTCGATGGGGTGCCACTACGGGTATATCTCCAGGGACCAGCTATATAAACTGCCTGTTTTACCTTCAATGGTGTCCTTGATCTCCAAGGTCCAGGTGCCCACCGCAGATTTACCCTTGACCAATGACAGGGCCGCCCCCGTAATGTCAAACCAGCGGCGGAGCGAGGTACTACCTGGCGAATCCCCCTGCTTGTGAATGCGAATTCTCGTGCCATCCGGATGGATGATGTCGATCTGAAGATCGCCCACATCCTGATGCTCGATGTTCGGGAAGACCCGCAGTTCGCGAATCGTCAACTGATCGGTGATGATAATCGTCGAGGTGATAACGCCGCCCGGTCCATCAGGAATAAGCTTGTTCGGCGTCTCGTCCTTGAGATACAGGATGGGCAGCACTGTGGCGCTGGGGCTCACCGTGGCGGTGGCCGTGGGCGTTGCCGTTGCTGTGGCCGATGGGGCCGGCGTGCCTGAAACGGTCGTTGGGCTTGCGCTGACGGGGGTGCCTGCGACGATTCCAAACTTGAGGAAGTCCTGGGTCACGATCTGTCGGCCACTCTCCCCCGGCTTGCAGGGTCCATCGTCCGTAATCGCGGTTACCACATCGCTCAGCACCGCGCCCGTGTTGCGATCCACCACCGCGATATACCAGGTACCCGGTTTCGGGTAATTCGCGAGCACCACATCCCACTCGCCCGGACCACGCTTGATGTCCCCGCCCGAGGGGAGGGAATAGATCTCATTCGGCTGCGCTCCATCGTACCACACTCGTATGGTGACGCCATTTACCGCTGTGCCACCGGAATCGCGGACGGTCCCCTTAATCTGGGTGAGACCGCAGTTCGGCTGGTAGAATGTCCCCATCGCGCCGAAAGGATTCGGGTTAGGGGTGACGTAGAGGGTCGCCGTGGGCGACGGCCCCTCGGTGGGGGACGCGGCTACGGTCACGGAGGGACTTGGCGTGCCCGCCACGGTGGGTAGGGCAGTAAAAGTCGCTGGCGGGGCCTGCGTCGGGGCCGGAGGCTGCGTCGGCTGAACTGGAGGCGGGGCGGGTGGCTGGGTTCGCGTGGGTGGTGGCGCAACCGTTGGAACACTCGTCGGGGTTAGTTCAGCCGCAACGGTGGGAGTCTCACTGGCGGTGCCTGCGGCTGGGCTGGTGACAGCTCCAGGTGTCTGATTCGCGGCAATGGGGCCTGGTGGGGTGGGCGTGGTTGGCGTCAACTGTATTCTCTGTGAGACCGCCAGGAGACAATTAAGCGCCTCCGGTCCATTCGGGTTAATCGTGGAAGCCGCCCCACATTGCTCCCTCGCGCTCAACGCATTACCCTGCGCGAGGAGTGCTTGCCCATACGCCACATAGGCATTGTAAAGCAGTTGGTCTACATCGCTGGCATTGGGCTCTGCCTGCTTCAGGCGCAACAAGAAGCTGAGCGCCTGCTCGTAATCCTGCGCCGCCAGCGCGGCGGCAGCCTGCGCACGCAACTCCTCCCCACTCATAGGCGGTCCTGCCGGTGTTGCCACGGTGGGTGGGCTGAGGGTGCTGCCATAGACGGTCAGCGTTCCCCCAAGCACATAGTTGCCATTCTGGTCCTCGCTCAGGAGGGGGTCGGTCACATAGGCTGCCGGAAAGGCTTCTTCTTCCAACCGCCTCACGAAGTCGGTTAGCCGATCAAGTTCACCGGTGGCAGCGAG
>JACCSL010000605.1 GCA_013812995.1 Ardenticatenales bacterium
GCCCACTGCCGCGCCCGAAACCGAGGCCACTACTGAGACTGAAGCAGCGCCCACCGAGGGCACTGAAGCGGAGCCCACCGAGGGTACCGAGGCGAGCGGGGATGAGATTGTCATCACTGTAGCCGCAGGCGCGGTGGGACAGGAGCTTGAACTGACCCAGGCTGCCGCTGACCGCTATATGGAGATGCACCCCGAGGTTCAGGTCAATGTGCTGGAGACCATCGACTCCGCCACAGACCGCCTGGGGCTGTACCTGCAATTCTTCGAGGCGCAGTCCAGCGAGGTAGACGTCTATCAGATCGACGTCATCTGGCCTGGGGACCTGGCCGAGCACCTGATCGACCTAACACCCTACGCGGATCAGGCAGTAATTGACTCGCACTTCCCCGCCATCATCGAGAACAACACGGTGAATGGTGAGTTGAAGGCCATTCCCTGGTACACCGATGCCGGGCTGCTCTACTTCCGCACCGATCTGCTGCAAAAGTACGGCTTTGACAGCCCGCCCGAAACCTGGGACGAGCTTGAAGAGATGGCTACCGCGATCCAAGAGGGAGAGCAGGCCGAAAATCCGGACTTTGTTGGCTACGTCTGGCAGGGCAACGCCTACGAGGGGTTGACCTGTGACGCGCTGGAATGGGTGGCCTCGAATGGCGGCGGTTCCATCGTCAGCCCCGAGGGCGTCATTACCATCAATAACGAGAACGCCGTGGCCGCGTTGGAGCAGGCCGCTGGCTGGGTTGGCACCATCTCTCCCAGTGGCGTTACTGGCTTTCAGGAAGAGGATGCCCGCAAAGTCTGGCAGGCGGGCAACGCCGCCTTCATGCGCAACTGGCCCTACGCCTACTCTCTGGGTCAGGCGAGTGAGGATAGCGCGGTCGTCGATATGTTCGGCGTCGCACCCCTGCCGCACGGAGAGGGCAGTGAGGGTGGCGCGGCCTGCTTGGGCGGCTGGCAACTTGCGGTAAGCAAGTACAGCGAGCATCCCGATGTTGCCGCCGATGTGGCACTCTTCATGGCCTCGGAAGAGGAGCAGAAGATCCGCGCGATTGAGGGCTCCCTGAACCCAACGATCCAATCGCTCTACGAGGATGAGGAAGTACTGGCCGCCTCGCCCTTCTTTGGCGAGCTCTATGATGTCTTCATCAATGCCACACCGCGTCCGTCCACCGTCTCCTCGCCAAATTATAACGAGGTGTCGACGCTCTTCTACACCGCTGCTCACTCGGTGATCACCGGCGAGGCTGACGCGGCCGATGCCCTGGAGGAGCTAGAGCTGGAACTCGAAGATCTGCTCGGCTTCGAGACCGGCGCACCGTAAACGTACACCAGCGGCCCCCACCCCCGCTTCACGTCGTTCAGCCGCCCCCTCTCCTGATGTCGGGAGAGGGGGCGGCCAAAGGCCGGGGGTGAGGGCCTCCCACGAAAGGAGAACCCCTGTGGCCCGACCACCGACATTGGCCGAGCAGGAGTCTAGATTGGCAATGTGGTTGCTCCTTCCCACACTGCTCGTCATGCTCCTTATCGCTGCCTATCCTCTGGGCAGCGCTTTCTATACCAGCCTTACTGATGCGCAGTTTGCCAGCAGCCAGGAGCCGAACTTTGTGGGGCTACGAAACTACCAGCAACTGCTCAGTCTGACCCTTAAGGAGTTGCCGCCGGAGGTAGACGAGGCGGGCAATGTCGTGCTGGATGAGGATGGGCAGATCGAGTACGAGAGCCCCATTCGGATTCTGCCCCGAGAGCCCATCCGCTACCGAGAGCTGACGACCTGGAACCTTTCTGGTCGCCAATATGTGCTGGGAGCGACCGACCCGGCCTTCATGCAGGGGATGTGGGACACCATTAACTTTAGCTTCTGGTCCGTTCTCCTGGAGACGATTCTGGGGCTGGGCATCGCCCTCGTCGTCAACTCGCAGTTCCCCGGGCGCGGCGTGATGCGCGCCGCCATGCTGGTGCCCTGGGCCATCATCACGGTGGTCTCCGCGAAGATGTGGACCTGGATGTTCGCCTCGAATCGCGCGGGCTTCTTCAATGCCCTCTTCGATGCCATTGGCGTCTCCGATGGGCAGACGGCCTTCCTCCAAGATGCTTCCCTCCAGATTCCCGCGATGGTCATGATTGATGTCTGGAAAACCACGCCCTTCATGGCACTGCTGCTGCTCGCCGGGCTCCAGACGATTCCCGGTGATGTGTACGAGGCCGCAGACATTGACGGGGCCTCGAAGATCCGCCAGTTCTGGTCGATTACCCTGCCGCTGCTGCGTCCCGCGCTCGTCGTGGCGCTCATCTTCCGCACGCTCGATGCGCTGCGTGTCTTCGATCTTTTCCAGGTGGTCTTCGGCCAATCGCGCGTCTCGATGGCGAGCTACAACTATGTGCAGCTCATCCAGTTTCAGAACGCGGGGCTTGCCTCGGCGGTCGGTGTGGTTATTTTTGTCATCATTCTCATCTTTGCCATCGCGTACATGCGCACCTTTGGCGCGGAGGAGTCCTAAATGGCACAGCATAAAAATCCTCTGGTGCGGGGGCTCTTCTGGTTCATCGTGGTGCTGATCTTTTTCTATACCATGTTTCCTTTCTACTGGACACTGAACTCCTCTCTGAAGACCGAAGCCGAACTCCTTCAAACACCAGCGACCTTCTTCCCACAAAATCCGACCCTCCAGAACTACCGCGCTGTCTTCAACAACGAGGATTTCTTGAACGGGCTGAAGAATAGCCTCATTGTCTCAATCTCTACCGTGCTTGTCTCGCTCGTCATCGGCTCCTTCGCGGCCTACGCGCTGGGCAAGCTGCGCTTCCGGGGCAAGGGTGTCTGGCTCTACCTGATTCTGGCGATGACGATGTTCCCCCAGATATCGATTCTTTCCTCGCTCTACACCATCATCAAAAACCTGCAACTCAATGCGACGTTGGGCATGGTCCTCTCCTACATGATTTTTACGCTGCCCTTTACCGTCTGGGTGCTGACCTCCTTTTTCAAGGCCCTCCCCGACGAGTTACTCCAGGCCGCCGAGGTGGACGGCGCTACGCCCTTCGAGGGTTTTTACAAGGTACTGTTGCCGCTGACTGCGCCCGCGATGGTCACAACGGGACTCCTGGCCTTCATCTCTGCCTGGAACGAGTATCTTTTTGCGCTCACCTTCACCTCCATCCAGCCTTCTGCCCGCACGGTGCCCGTTGCCATCGCGCTTTTCACGGGAGAGGTGGCCCGGCAGGAACCCTTCGGAGAGATCATGGCGGCGGCGGTGGTGGTCACGATTCCCCTCATCGCCCTCGTCCTCGTCTTCCAGCGCCGCATCGTGGAGGGGCTCACGGCGGGGGCAGTGAAGGGGTAGGGAGCGATAGAGCGTTGGAGCGTTGGAGCAATTAGCTTTCAGCGGTCAGCTATGGCAAAGTGGGTGACCGCTGATTGACATAAAGGCCAAAACTGCGCTAAAGAGTGAACTAAAATGCAAATGGAAAAAGCTGACTGCTGAAAGCTGAAAGCTGACCGCTTCAAGGAGCTTCCATGACCACAGACAACCCCACCTGGTACAAAGACGCTGTTTTCTACGAACTCCACCTGCGCGCCTTCAAGGACTCCAACGGCGATGGTATCGGGGATTTTCAGGGCGCAACGGAGATGCTGGAGTACCTAGAGTGGCTGGGCGTCGATTGTATCTGGATTTTGCCCATGTACCCCTCGCCGCTGGTGGACGA
>JACCSL010000278.1 GCA_013812995.1 Ardenticatenales bacterium
TGTTGAGCCAGGCCGAAGCCGTGGAACTCGCGCGGCTGCGCTTTGCCGTAAAAAAGCTGGCGCTGACCGAAGCGCACGAGGCAGAATTGATCGAGCTGGTGCGTGCCGTCGAGTTCCACACGATGGCCTTCGACATCGCGCTGAGCTCCCTGCTGCGCCGCCGGAATCCGATGAGCCACCTGCCCAGAATTCTGACAGAGCTTCGGGAGGGGAAGGGCTTTGGGGAGCTGCCGCTGGACGAATCACAGCGTGATGGCCGGGTGGAGCGCTCGCTGGCGCGGAGCTACTGGGAGCTGGACGAGGCGCTCCAGCGCCGCTTCCGCTGGCTGGGCTGCTTTGCCCCTGCTGCGCCCTTCACGGCAGCGCAGGCGGCCACGCTGTGGGAGTGCTCTCCCACCGAGGCAGAGGACACGCTCACGCTCTTCGAGGAGGCGTCCCTGGTACGGGGCGAGGTGCTCGCGGCGACCCCGATAGCGCCCGAGACGGTGCTGTGGGACCAGCACAGTCTGCTCCGCCTCTATGGCTGGGCGCTGCTGCGCCAGGCGGGCGAGGGCGATAGCGCCGCTGCTCGCCATGCCAGCCTTTTCACTGCTCTGATGCGCGACGCCGAGGATGCGAACCAGCCGCACACCATGCGCCCCTTCGTGCCTCAGCTTCGCCATGCCTTTACCTGGGCGATCAAGAACAACCTGGCTCTGGCGTTGAACCTCATCAGCCAGACGGCCAACCTGCATGCCGCCTTCTTCGAGCTGGCCTCTGAGGGGTTCAGGTGGACGGAGCAGGCCCTGGCGGCGGCACGACTGCGCGGGGACAACAACCTGCTGGCCCAGGCCCTTGGCAGCTACGGAAATGCCCTACAACGTGTTGCGACCTGGCCAGAGCAGGATCGCCGTGCCCGCCTCCTCGCCGCCCTCGCCGCCTACGATGAGGCCCTCCGCTTCCGGCAGCCCGACACGGCCCCCCTGGCCTATGCCATGACCCAGGGGAATCTGGTGAATCTGTTTTTAGCGAGGGCTGAGTTGCCTGGTGAGGAGCGTCTGGGGCGGTTAGGGCAAGCGCTCTCTGCGGCGTGGCGGGCTTATTCACTCTTTGGACAACTCCAACATGAGCACTACCGCCAGCAGGCTCAACGTCAGTTACTCCAGCTCCGCGCGGCCTGCGGCGATGACTTTGCAGCGCTGTGGGCGGGGCTCGGCGCGGGCGCGCTGCCGCAGTGGCTGGATACCACCGACGGGGGCGCTGAGCCTGCTGGTGAGGCGGCAACTCGTGCCCTGCTCGCCTTCCTGAATAGTCGCTCGTCTACAGAGGAGCAGCGGCTTCTCACCGAGTTCCCTGCCCTGCTGGATGCGCAGATGGAGCCCCTGCTGGATCGAATCTCTGAGGAGTATCAAGATAACGAGGAGCTACTGGCAATCATCACCCGCAAGCGCGCCCTCCTGCGCGCCTGCCGGGAGCATGGGGTAGAGAAGGTTTTTGCCCAGCTCCGCCCCAGTGATGCACAGGCAGCACTGGGTGCAAGGTTTCAGGAAGCGCTGAATCAATACCTCGTCCAACAACAGAGCGCGCTGGAGGCCGGGGAACAGGCCACCGTCGCGCAGTGGCAGGAGGTCGCCGCAGCAGGCGAGGCATTGTTGGGCGAGGAATTTACAGCTATCTCAGGGATCAACTTCGAGGCACTGCGCGAGAACATCGCCTCGACCTACAATCACTACGGCACGGCGCATGACAACGCGGGGGACAAGGAGGCGGCGCTGCTCGCCTTCGAGCGAGCCATTGCCCTCCAGCCTGGCTTTGCCATGTGGCGACGCAACCGCGTGGGTATGCTGATCGAGCTGGGCCGACCGGACGAGGCGGAGGCGGAGCTGGACCGCGCCCGCGACCTGGAGCCGGAGGCCACCCGCCTTCCTGACCTGGAGGCTCAACTCGCCACGGCCCGCCGTGGGAAAGACGCGGAGGAAGCATGAATCGTCAGGCGCTGACCAAAACCATCGCCGGGGCGCTGTTCACCGGGGCCAGCCTGCTCAGTGGCAACGCGGCATTCGTTACCATTGCGGGGGGGCTTGGCATCAACTGGGCCTCGGAGGGCTTGGGCTCCCTGGCGGACATCGTAAGCCCACCCGAGGCAGGCTCAGCGCTCGCCCGCGCCCACGCCCGTGCCCTGCGGAACGCCCTGAGCACCCTCGAAGCCGAGTACCGCCGCACGAGCGATCCGCGCGGCGATGGCGCGGCCTTTGCCCTCCTCGCCCTGAGTGCCGATAGTCTGGCACAGGCAGAGGTGACCCTGCCCGAAACCCCCGGCCTGGCGCGGGCCGCGCGGACCCTTGCCGACAGCCTGCCCGCGCTGCTGCACGGCCACGACGAGCGCCAGGTCGCCTGGCTACAGTCGCGCCTACTCTCCGCCGTCGCACGGGCCTTCCGCGCAGAGCTGGAACAGGACGGCGACGCACGTCAGCTCTTCAGCATGAATCTTCTCCTGCAAATTGCTCGCCATAGCCAAGCACTTGGCGTCGCCGCAGCGCAATTGCCGGGGCTGCTCAATGCCCTCTCCACGACCAGCAGCCAACTGGATGCCATCCAGCGCAGCCAGGCCGCGCTAGAGGATCGGTTGTCGCAGTTCAAGTCGGGGCAAGGGGGGAAGGTCACGCACGAGAGCGCGCTGAGTCGGGAGGTGGGCAGCGAGGCGATTGTCAACATTGAGGGTGAGTCTTCCCCACCGCCAGCCGTTCCCGAACATGGAGAGGTGATTAATAGGAGCGCTATAGCAGACAAGGGAGGTCAGGCCACGGTAAACATTCGCCGGATTCCGGGCCACCCGCCACCCGCCACCCGCCTCCCGATCCTGGCTCTCTTTGCCGACCCCGCGCCACGTCTTGAACCACTGGACCTGCTGCGCGAGGTGCGCGCCCTGGAAGAAGCGATTCGCCCGCACGAGCAGACGTTCCGGTTGCAAACCATCGAGGCAGCGACCGTGGACGACCTCTGTCGGGGGCTGCGCGATGAGCGCCCTCATCTGCTGCATCTGGCGGGTCATGGAAGCGCACAAGGCTTCCGCTTTGGCGACGAGCAGGGCAACGAGCATTTCGTTCGCTGGGATGACCTGGCAGAGGAGATCGCGGCCCACGTCCCGCCATTGCGCGCGGTGATTATTGCCGCCTGTCATGGGGCCGATGTGGCGCGGTTGCGCGCTCCCTACATTGTTGCCATGCATGGTTCCCTGGCCGATGACGTTAGCGTTGTCTTCAGCCAGGGATTCTACGAGGCACTTGTCGCCGCACCGACTGACATTCAAAGCGCCTACGCGGCCGGATGCCGACGCGCCCGCTTGAAACTGCATTGTGACGAAGCCGCTCTTCCCGTTCTACATCAGAATGGTAGCGCCTGACCCTTCTTTGTTCCTGGCCGAGTTCCTAGTGGAGCGTCGGGGTGGGTTGGCGTTCCCCTGGCCGATTTGAGCCTCCTGGTACTAGCGCCGCATACGCCGGGCAACGAGCAGGGCTAGCCCCAGGATGAGCGCGAAGCCGGTTACGCAGACGCCCGCCAGAATAAGCGGCGAGAAAGGCGGTGTGGCAGAGTCGGGCGGGGGCGCGGCGGTGACCGTGGGCGGCGGCGTGCGGGTGCCGCGTGGTGTCAGCGTTGGCGACGCCTCCGGGCTGATGACCGTTGCCT
>JACCSL010000656.1 GCA_013812995.1 Ardenticatenales bacterium
TCCCTACCCGGCAGTTCGCTGGGCGCGCGACAACAAGCCGCTCTCCATGATGGGGCAGATGAGCCTGGAGGTGGCCGAGAAGCAGGCCAGCGTCCTGCAACTCATCCGCGCCACCCGCGTGCGCGGCCACCTGCTGGCCGACATCGACCCCCTGAGCGCGGAGCCCAAGGCGTACCACCCGGACCTCGACCCCGCGACCTATGGCCTGACGCTGTGGGATCTGGACCGCGAGTTCATCACCAGCGGGCTGGCCGGGCTGAAGCGTGCCACCCTACGCGAGATCCTCGACATTCTGCGCCGCAGCTACTCCGGCCATGTTGGCGTGGAGTTTATGAACATCCAGACCCCCGAGGAGCGTTTCTGGCTCCAATCCCGCCTCGAACACCCGGCGGCGATTCCCGCCCTGCCCGCCGAGCGCAAGCTGCATATTTTGCAACTGCTCTCCAACTCCGAGGCGTTCGAGCAGTTCCTGCACCGTCGCTACGTGGGCTCCAAGCGCTTCTCGCTGGAGGGGGCCGAGACGGTCATCCCGCTGATGGATGGCATCTTCAACCGCGCCTCCGAGCAGGGAATCCAGGAGTCGGTGATGGGCATGGCTCACCGGGGGCGGCTCAACACGCTCAAGAATATTCTTCACAAGTCGGCGCGCGCCATCTTCTCCGAGTTCGAGGGCACTGTGGACCCCAGCACGACGCAGGGGACGGGCGATGTGAAGTATCACCTGGGGGCGGCAGGAACCTACAGCACCCCGGCGGGCCGCGAGATTCAGATCACGCTCGCCTCGAACCCCAGCCACCTGGAAGCCGTAAACCCTGTCGTGGAGGGGATGACCCATGCCAAGCAGCGCCAGCGCGCCCAGTATCGCGGCCTCGCGCTGGGCGAGGTACTGCCCGTGCTGATCCACGGCGATGCGGCCTTTGCCGGGCAGGGCATCGTGGCCGAGACGCTGAACCTGGCCCAGCTGCGCGGCTATCGCACGGGCGGGACGATTCACATCATCATCAACAACCAGATCGGCTTCACGACCAACCCCGCCGACGCGCGCTCCACGCCCTTCGCCACAGACGTTGCCAAGATGAGCCAGATTCCTATCTTTCACGTCAATGGTGATGACCCCGAGGCCGTCGTGCGCGTGGCAGAGATTGCGATGGACTACCGCCAGCGTTTCCACAAGGATGTGGTCATCGACCTGGTGTGCTACCGCCGCTGGGGTCACAACGAGGGCGACGACCCGAGCTACACCCAGCCGCGCATGTACAAGGTCATTGAAAGCCGCCGCTCCCCGCGCGAGGTGTACGCCCAGCAACTCCTGCGGGAGCGCATCATCACGCCGGAGCACGCCCAGCAACTCTACGATGAGGCAATGGCAACGCTGGAGGAGGGCACCGAGGGGCTCAAGGATCTGCCGGAGCCGAAGGTGACGCTGGAGCGGGACCTTCTGCTGGAGACCGCGCGCGAGCAGGTGCCCCATACCGCCGTTGATCGTGACACACTCGTTCATATCTCGCGCGTGCTGGCAAATCCCGCAGAGACGTTCAGCCTCCACCCCAAACTTGCCCGCCAGATTCAGCGGCGCGAACTCAAGGTGGATGGCAGCGACCGCGTGGACTGGGCCACGGGCGAGGCGCTGGCCTTCGGCTCGCTCCTGCTGGAAGGGACGCACGTTCGCCTGAGCGGGCAGGATGTCGGGCGCGGCACCTTCAGCCAGCGCCACGCGGTGCTCTACGATTTCGAGTCTGGGGAGCCCTATGTGCCGCTCAACCATGTGGGCGAGCCGCAGGGCATCTTCTCCGTCTACGACTCGATGCTTTCCGAAGAGGCCGTGCTCGGCTTCGAGTTTGGCTTCACGGTCGTTGCGCCCGAGGTCCTGGTGCTCTGGGAGGCGCAGTTTGGCGACTTTGCCAACGGCGCACAGGCCATCATCGACCAGTTCATTGCCAGCAGCGCGGTCAAGTGGCAGCGCTTCAGCGATCTAGTGATGCTTCTGCCGCACGGCTACGAGGGGCAGGGGCCGGAGCACTCCTCCGCCCGATTAGAGCGCTATCTTCAGCTCTGCGCGGAAGATAACATGGTCGTCGCGGTGCCCTCCACACCCGCAAACTACTTCCATCTGCTGCGCCGCCAGAAGCATGACACCAAGCAGCGCCCGCTCATCGTCATGACCCCCAAGAGCCTGCTGCGCCTGCCCGCCGCCACCAGCCCGATGGAAGCGTTTGCCGAGGGCGATTTCCAGTATGTGCTGGATGACGCCTCGATTCGGGATACCAGCGGGGTGCGCCGCTTGCTTTTCGTGAGTGGCAAGTTGTATTATGAACTTGCTGCCGTCCGCACGCAGGAGGATGTTGCCATGATCCGCGTCGAGCAGCTTTACCCCTACCCACGCGCCGCGATCCGCACCATTCTGGACCACTACCCCCATGTCAAAGATATCCTCTGGGTTCAGGAGGAGCCGCAGAATCAGGGTGCCTGGTTCTTCATCAATCCCTTCC
>JACCSL010000662.1 GCA_013812995.1 Ardenticatenales bacterium
AGAAAAGATGAGTTTCGTGTCAACTTCCAGGGAGAAGGAGGAAAATGTCTGATCATAAAGTTCCGACCATGCAAGCCAGTTCGTCGTTTCGCGATTCTCATAGATGGTAATAATCAATCGACCCGCACCGATTTGTGCTGCTGAGTCTTCATTTAAAAATTCCTCCCACTCCATGTCGCTATCCGTGAAATTTTCCTGCAATACAGCGAGTGCCGTGGTCGTCAAGGTGGAACGAGGTGTTGGCTGCTTTGGAGTTGATACGGCTGTAGGAACAGGGGCGGCAGGGGGATCGGGAAGATTTTCGGAGCTTGAACTGAGTTGATTACTTCTCTCTAGCTGCCATAGCTGTAAAAACGTATAGCTTCTGATGCAGAGGAGCCCTAGCAGAAGCAAGAGTGGGCCAGCAATAAAATAGCGAACACGTCTGGCCAGGCAGAAAAGGTGGATAGGCTGCCAGCTTGGAAAATAGTGATCGCAACGGGGACAGCGTTTTTCCTGAGTGGGATTATAATTTGGACTCATACTATTACCTCAACTGAAGTTGCTCTGGAGACCTACTGGAACAAAACAAGGAGCAAATTTATCGCAGGCGGATAGGGCTATTGCGGTTTCAGGCTATCCCAGTAGTAGTATTTGGCTGCCCCCCAAGGCGTTCCGCGTGCCCGCGCCGATCTTTGATGTTCCAGGTCTATCTGCTGTAGACGCTCATCACGCGCCTTGACCACATTAAGTTCACCTAGTACCCAAAGAAATGGGGCTAAGACGCGGTCTGGTTGATAGGGCCTTTCATTCTCTGGGTCCGGCATCCGTCCCAGAGCAGAGCAGGAAAAAAACTTCACATTTTCGAATTGCAAGTAAAGGTCGCGGACAAAGTTGCCCAATTGGTTTTCGACCAGGAACTGCTCGACCACACGGCTCGTTGCATCTTCTTCTAATAGGATAGCCCGTTGTTGCATCAACGTTTGGGCAGCAGAGAAACCGATTTGCCCATCCAGCCCAAGCGCATCTGCTTTCGTGACGACCACCGCAATCGGATGGAGAAATCGTTTGCCACGCTTCAAACCAACACTCGACTCCAAGACGCGCAGCATCCGCTCGTATGACTCCATCACTTTGAGCGTGCTAGGTCGCAAGAGATCCTTGACCTCCTTCAATTCTTCCTCATGTATGTCACGTTGAAGGTCTATAGAAAATGGATCAATGATAAAGATAATACCGTGGACATAACGGTAGTAGCTCTGTAGGAGCGCATTGTCCTCGCTCAGATAAGCCTCGCCCGCCGCGTCGTAGATATAGGCAATTCGTCCGACCCTCTCTCCCTCTTTCTTGATAGACAAGTTGTAGGCCTGAGGCACCATCTCTGTCGTCTTGGCCATCTCGTTGCCCGAAGAAAGGCGCTGCACATTACGGGTGTACTCACGCTGATGCATCTCGTCAGAAAATCCTACAGTGTACTTGCGCGGTGGAGCATACTCCTCAATTAATTGCCTAGTTGCCATCACAATATAGTTGGATTTGCCCGCAGAGGGACCACCTATCACGGGAATATGAACATTGATTAAACGTCCTATCTCTTTGTTCATCGGACGACCACAGGCAACACATTTCTGAACTAGGCCCACCCGACCTAACGGGTCCAACGTGGGCAATTTGCTGTTGCAGGTACTACAGCGGTGATAAAGGACGCCATAGACGCTGGGCCACAGTCGGGTATGCTCGGTGGCACAGGTAGGACAAACAAAGATCGGAATTTTCATTTGTTCGTGGCAATCAGGGCAACGCGCGAATATCTTGTAATAAAAACCGTAGAGCGAGTTGAACATTGCGAGGATGACAATTCCTAAGCTTGTGACAACTGCCCAGGAAAGCAGCACTAGAAACTGGACTATCGCAAAAGCAGCCACAATGAGCATAGCCGCAATGTATTGCGCGACACCTGCCAACATGGCACCGACATAGATGCACCAATACCAATACTTGAGAAGTTTATTATCCTCGTATTCGGCCTTCGTTTTCCAGGGGTCCCCAAACGCATACCATTTTCGCGCTGCTGCGGTTGTGCGAGAAAAGACATGATTCACCACATACTTCATGACCTGCCAGCCGCCATCGTAGGCATACATGAGGTGGGCAGGTTGGGGCTCGTAAAGTTTCATAAGAAGGATTCCTGTCTATTCACTGAGGGTGCTTGTTAAGGTAAGCGATTGTGGGCTTCCTGAAACACCTCTACAAAGTTTTTCACGCCAATCCCGATCCCATAGAGAAATCCTGCCGCTGCAATCAGCAACGCAATGAGAACCCCAATCCCGAGCAATATGCCCAGGATGGGCAGCACAATGTACACAATGATCCAGATGATTATAGCCAGACCAATGAGATACCCGATTAGCTTATCCATCCTGTCCTTATCTTTCTACTCCTACCCTACCCAAGGAGTCGACCAAAGAGACCCTTCTTCTTCTCTTCCGTCAGATACTCACGGATGAGAGGATACCACGGGCGAGTTTCGGCCTGCTCGGTAAACTGGCGCGCCACTCGCTTGAATCCTTTTTCCGCCCGGACGACCTCCAACACCGCAGGTAGCTGCAAGAAAAAGCGGTGGGCGATATACGAGTCGATATCGATATGGTCGGCAAGCGACTTTTCAAACCAATAGGAAAGCAAGTGGATTGCGTCAGAGATACGCTTCTCATC
>JACCSL010000676.1 GCA_013812995.1 Ardenticatenales bacterium
CCCCTACCAAACGCCCCCCCAATTGACCGAGCGCGTTGTGAGCGTTCTGCACCTCCTCCTCCACGCGCGCTCCCTTCTGGGCCACCCAGCGCCCACCCACCCGCACGAAGGGCAGACAATATTCGGCGAGGACGGGCAGCTCTGCCACGGCCCGCGCCACGGCCACATCGTACTGCTCGCGCTGGGCAGCCTCGTGGCCCTGCTCCTCGGCGCGCCCCCACAAGGTGACGGCATTGCTCAGGCCAAGCTCGTCGGCGACGAGTTGCAGGAAGTCCACCTTCTTGCGGGTCGCCTCCAACAGAGTAATCTGCCAGGTGGGGCGAACAATGGCCAGAGGAATACCAGGGAAACCCGCGCCCGTTCCGACATCGATGATCGAGGTACCCGCCTGCGCGACCGGGTCCAGCGCCACGAGCACGCTGAGCGAATCCAGAAAGTGTTTCACCACGATCCCCTCCAGGTCCGTGATGGCCGTCAGGTTGATTCGCTCATTCCAGGTTGCCAGCAGCTCTGCGTAGCGGGCGAACTGGGCTAGTTGCGCCTCGCTGAGGGGCGTGCGCAGTACCGAAAGCCACCCGCCCGCTAATGTGTCGAGAAGTTCCAGAGGCATATTGAACTCCGCAATAATTCATGTTATGGTATACTCGCCGACAATATCCACTCTTTTTTCATGACTTAGGAGGCAGGCAAATGAGCCCTGAGGAAAAAACGGCCCGTCTGAATCTGGTACGGTATGGAATGCTTATCGTGGTCGTGCTGGCAATGACTATCACGCCCAGTGCTCTCTTCCTGGCAACCTCCCAGGTCGGAGCCCCGTTGGACGTGCTCCCCATTACCTTGGGGATGACCGTTGCCGTCGCTATCGTCGCGGGTCTTGTGTATTTTGCCTACAGCAAGTACCTGGAACGCGCCTAATCCCGGCCAGAGATTAATCAGCGAGCATCTAACCCATGCTCGCTTTTTTTATAGGCCGTAAGCGCCTGAAAACCCCCTGCTTGAAGCCTAATCCTTACCCACAAATCGGGTTGCAAGGGGGCGATTTGGGTTTGCCACGCCCGCGCGGGGCTAAAGCCACCGCGCTACTGTAGCAAAGCCCCGTTGGGGCTAACGGCCCCAGCCCCCTTGCGGGGCTTCGCTAACGGAGCCTGCTCCCTTTAGGGGCAGGCGGGCATCGGCCACAACTACCATATTTTGGACCCTCTCCTTTTCTTACCCCCTACATCTTGTGGTACAAAAATGTGGGTAAGGATTAGGCTTGAAGCAGGGGGATGAAGGGGGCTTCCCACTCATCTTCTCAAATAGAGGGTTGGTTTCGCCTCCTGGCTTGTAGCCAGGAGGCATAGATAGGTGGCTAGTTAAAGGCGTTGGCATTCCAGGATGTACCGCTTGATCACATCGGCACTCACATTGCCAGCCGTGCCGACATAGTAGGAGGGTGCCCACAGCGTGCCCTCTTTCCGAATAAAGCGTCCTATCTCAGCCGGGAACTCTCGTCTGAGAATCCGCGACATAGCCCCTTTGAAGAGTCGCGCCACTTCCGCCGGACTGTACTTCGGCGGGGCGGATAGGAAGAGGTGAATATGGTCGGGCATGACCTCTTGGGCCAGTAGGTCAAAGCCCCATTTGTGGGCTATCTCCTGTAATAGACTTTTCGCACGCTCGGCCACCTTCCCCACAAGCACCTTGCGGCGGAACTTGGGACACCAAACCAGGTGATAGTTGATGTGGTAGCGCGCTCCCCTGGTCGCTTTCGGTTTGGTCGGCATTTTCCGCAAACCCCTACATTTCAGCGCCTCACGCCATCATTCCCCAGACAGTCCCCGCCGCCCCCGGCCTTACTTGCCCCATCAGTGAGCCAAATTGATGCTTTAAGTATACTGGCTTTACGAGCCTTAGTCAATCAGATAAACTAAAGTAACGCTTGGCTGTATCAAAGAAAGGGGGTAGACTGTTGGTAACACGAGGAGTTGAGGGGGCGAGCCTGTACATAACACTGCGCTCGTACCTGGAGCGCCTAGCGGACCTGGAAAATAGTAAGCCAGTATCCCAGCGTAAGCACGTGCCAAGTATGGCAGAAATCGCCACTGACATAGGGCTGTCCGCCGTCGCTATGTCTAACATTGCCACGAACAGCATCAAGCAACTGAGCCTTGAAACAGGGGGCAAGATTATCGCCGCCATGCGAGCCAGAGGCTTCCCGATGGAAGTTGGCGACTTGGTGGCCTACCGCCCTGCCGTCAACGAAGAGAGCTAGTTAAGGGACCGCAGAAGCACCATGCAAGTCCGCAAAACCTTCAAATTCAAACTCTACCGCACCAAAAAAAATCGGTACTTGGCGCGTGCCTTGGGGCTGGCGGCAGAGATTTGGAACCATTGTATCGCCTTGCATCGGCGCTACTATCGGCTCACAGGCAGGTATCTCTCGGCGCATGATCTCAAGGTGCATCTAACCCGTCTGAAGAAGCGCCCTCGCTATGCCCATTGGTCTCTGCTTGGCTCCCAGGCCATTCAGGATGTGGTGGAGCGGATTGACCGCGCCTATCGGCTCTTTTTCAAGCTCCGTAAAGCCGGACGGCGCGCGTCGCCGCCCGGCTTCAAGAAGCGGCACAAGTACCGCTCGTTTACGCTCAAACAGGCTGGCTGGCAGCTGTTGGGCGGCAATCGTATTCGCATTGGTCAGCACATTTACAAGTTTGCCAAGTCGCGCGAGATCATCGGCACTATCAAAACAGTTACCATCAAACGCGATGCCGTGGGCGACTGGTGGCTATTTTTCTCGGTAGAACAGGAAGTGGTGTTGCCAAAGGGAGTCACGACCGGTCAGATGGCGGGCTTTGACTTTGGCCTCAAGCAATTCCTCACCCCCTCCGAGGAGGATCCCATCGACTCGCCCCTTTTCTTCAAACAGGGGCAGAAACAAATCGCCAAATTGAACCGAGAACTGGCACGCAAGCGGCCCGGTTCAACGCATCGTGAGCAGGCGCGGCGGCGACTGGCGGCGGCGCACCGCACGATTGCCGACCAACGGCGGGCCTGGTTTTTTGAACTGGCTCATGACCTCACCGACCAGTACGACTACTTGTTTTTCGAGACGTTGAATTTGAAGGGGATGCAGAAACTGTGGGGGCGCAAGGTCAGTGACTTGGCCTTCGGGGAGTTTCTGGACATCCTGCGGCATGTGGCGCAGGGCAAGGGGAAGGTGGTTCACCAGATTGACCGCTTTTTCCCCTCGACCAAACGCTGTGGGCAATGCAAAACTGATAACCCGTACCTCACCCTGGCCGACCGCTACTGGCGCTGCCCGGTGTGCGGCACCCCCCACGACCGCGAGCGCAACGCGGCTCAGAACATTTTCCGGGAGGGGGCATCCTCCCTCGGGTTAGGAGGGGTAAGACCGTCCCACGATGGCTCCCTCTGCTTGAGCCCAGAATCCACCGGCTTCTAGCCGGGGGAGTATGTCAATGTCTTTGTGCCAGGGCCGCAATGAGGGCGAAACGGCCTGTGAGGGGGCGCTCTGCCCGGTAGGAAAAGAAGAGGTCTGTGCGGCAGGCCGTGCAGAGCTCTGCTCGCTCGATATGCTCCACCCCTGCCTGGCGAAGAATCGCCTCGTTGGCAGCGCTCAGGTCAAAGAAGAGGTGCCCTGACTCGCGGCGGAACCACTGTGCCCCGCCCGGCCAACTCTCCGCCTGCGCCTCGACATCAGGGCCGACCTCGTAGCAGCAGGGCCCAATGGCGGGGCCAAGCGCCACGCGCAGGTCCCCTGCCCGGCTGCCCTCTGCCTCCAGCGCCCGTACCAGGTTCAGCGCCATGCCGGCCAGGGTACCACGCCACCCCGCGTGGGCCACGCCCAGCCAGTGGCGTACCGGGTCATAGGCGAGGAGCGGCTGGCAATCCGCAAAGGTCATCAGGAGCGAGAGTCCTGGTGTACCAGTCACCACCGCGTCCGCCAGCGGGGGCTGGACCCCCAGG
>JACCSL010000682.1 GCA_013812995.1 Ardenticatenales bacterium
CCGTCATCTTGTGCCAGCCAATCACACCCGCAAAGAAGGTGCTGAAGGGCTTGGATACATTGACCCGGACGCCCCAGGCATTATTCATGACGGTGGTGGGGCACGACCCAACCTTGCAGGTAGATAGCTGTGCCCCTAGCGCATCGGTGTAGTAGGCTGCGACGTGCTCCTCATCGTAGACCACGCCGTGGGCCACGACGGCCTCCTTGATCTCTGCAAGAACGGCGGGCTGGCTCCTTGCATTGGAATCGGTGGAGCGGTTCTGCATGCGAATCTCAAAGGTGGCCGAGATCGCGGCAGAATCCGCCGCGTTCTGCGCGATGCGCCGCTGGGTGTAGGCCATGCCACCATCGATGGCAAGCGAGACGAACGCGATCAGCGCGATCATCGCGATGGCGATGAGGACGATGGATTGTCCTCGCTCATTTTTATGATTGTTCTTGTACATAAATAAGTCCTCCTGATGATTGACATCCTACGTAATGAAGGTAGTAGGGTTCCTTACTTGTTCACCGAATAGGGATTGGTCACGCCTGGATCTGTCTCATCATGCGATTGGACCAGGAAGGTGGCAACCTTTTCGCTGTTATTGATATCTTCGGTAATGGTGCATGATCCGTTGCCCCCTGTGGTACATTCAGCGAGACCAAAGCCACCCAGCTGCCAGTAGCCGGATACATCCTCACCCGAGACGGGCTGATGATTCTCATCATGCATCGTGATGGTGATCACGGCTCTCCAACCGCCCCCGCTAGCACTTTTGGTGCTGGTGATCGACGCGATGTGCGGCGGAAGCGGCGTCGGTGTGGGCGACGGGCCTGCCGTTGCTGTCGGGGCTATCGGGTTCACCAACATGATCTGTGTGGCGGATGCCCCAAGGTTGATCTCAGAGAGACCAAACAGGTGCGGTAGTGGCCCGACAAAGCGGAAGTTATACTCGATATCCACCTGGATCGGATCCCCGCGATTGACGCCGCCCGTCACAGGGTAGCTGACATTGACCGTCGCGTTGCTCCAGTTGATCAACTCGGTGGTCAGCGGACTCTCGTGCTGCGCGCGGTAGATAATCGTATCCTCATCGGTGGTGCCAACCGTTCCGACCTGATCAGGGAAGGCAGAGCCAAAGTAGGCCCCCTCTCCTGCCGCGTTCTGAAGCGCCACATAGGTGAAGAAGGCGCGGCCTAGATCCAGAACAATGCTCAGAAGAACAATGAGAACAATGATGGCCAGCGCCAGCTCGGTCATTGCCTGTCCCTGCTGGGCGCGGGATCCCTTGAAATTTCTCAGAAATCTTGCTTGTAGTTTTCGCATACTGTTATTCGCAGCCTCCTTTGACTCTTTCTGGCTTGTTCCTTTTTAATTTCCCACATCTCTTAAGGTTATCAGCGTTCCACCCCGAAGGATGGTGCGTGCCGAGGTCAACGTGAGATTGATGGGGCCAAAGCTGCTAACGAGGGGCGTGATGAAGGCAAACTTGGTGCTCCCTTTCACCAGAACTCGATCACCAAGCGTGATCAGACCCTGATTCGGGGCAGTACCGCTGGTTGGGCAGGTGACTGCCACACCGGAGGCGGTTGTCACTGCCGTCTTCCCATTGTCATAGGTGATAGTCACTTGCAGGTCCGCATCCGGGATCGGGATCGCCAGGGTACCTTTGACAGCATTCCGAATGCCCGTGCAGTTGACAAATTGGGGGCTGTTCGGATTGGGGCCGGTGACAGAGCCATAGCGAGCTCCCTCGCGCACCGCATTCGACAGCTGGGAATAAAGGAACATCATGCGCCCAAAATCGATGATCCCGGTGAAGATAAGGAGGATGATGGGCAACACCAGAGCGAACTCAACCAATGCCTGGCCAACTTCTTTCTTCCTGACTGGATTCTTCATGATAAGTCCTCGCTTTCGGATGAATTTGAAACGCCGCCCCATTATAGGAAGATAGGGAGCAGAAATAAATAGGTAAGCAGTAAGTCATGCTGTTCAACACATCTTCAGCAAGGAGTAGACCCTGCATGTTCTGTAGTAGGTGACGAAGCGAAAGCACTTTGGTTACGCAAGAGAGAAAACTTGCTTCTATGCCAGGACCAAATACCTAAGCAAAAGCTGAAATTGCCATCTCTGTCATCTTGAAATAGGGGGATTGTTTCACTCCACAAGAATATGCTAGGATACAATAGCCAGAAAAGTAGATACTTCTGGGAAACTCCCCATCTCTCCCCGAGGAGCAGGCGCTCCTTGCCTATCGCGACCCTTTGACATAAGGAGAACACTTCTATGCGTGCTGGCGGACGAATCTTGATGATTTTTGGCGTTGTCCTGGGTATCATTGCCGCTGGGGTGACGTTCCTCTTCTTGCGGAATGCAGCACCAGCGGACAGTGGGGATCTTCTCGAAACCCAGACGGTGATTATTGCCTTCCAGACCATCGAGCCCTGGCAGCCCATCCCCGTAGACGCCGTCGGGCCGAACGAATACCCGATTCCCATCCCCGCTGATGCCGTCCTCGCGGAGATGCCCTCGGATGCGCCCCCCGACCCTACCACCGGCATCACCGACACGGTCTCCGGCATCGAGTTTGTCGCGGGGAAAATCTCCAACACGCGCATCTATCCCGGCCAGATCATCGTTACCTCGCAGCTCGTCAACAAAGAGTTGGAGGAGCAGCGCCTGGGCCTGGGTGGTACGCTGAGCTACATCATCCCGGATGGGCAGGTGGCAATGGCGATTCCCATTGACCTGGTTTCCTCCATCGCGGGGGGTCTCCGCTCGGGCGACCAGGTGGATATCATCGGCACCTATCTGCTGACGGCAGACGATGGGGGCACATCGGAGATCACTCAGTTCTTCCTACAACGCTTACAGATTCTGCGCGTGGGCCCATGGACTGTGGGGCCAGATGGCGATGAAGCACCGGGCGGGATCGTAACGGTTCTGATCGAGCCCCAGCAGGCCCTGGAACTCAAGAAGATTATCGAAAACGCCAGCTGGATGTTTGTCCTCCGCTCCATCACCGATGAGGCAGACCACGTCGTAGAACCCGTCGACGATCAATACCTGATCGAACAATTCAACCTGCAACCCTAATCTCAGAGTATAGGGAGCCGAATACGATGACCGAGGAAAAAATTCAAGTGATGTTGGTGGACGATATCGCCGACACACGCGAGAACATGAAGAAGCTTCTCTTCTTCGAGGATGATATCGAAGTGGTGGGGACGGCGGGTAGTGGCGAGGAGGGGATTGAGATAGCCAAAAAACTCAATCCTCATGTCGTCATCATGGATATCAACATGCCCGGCATCGATGGTATTACCGCAGCCGAGATTTTGACACGCGAGGTGCCGGGGATTCAAATTATTATGATGAGTGTCCAGGGGGAGACCGATTACATTCGTCGCTCCATGCTGGCAGGGGCTCGCGAGTTCCTCATCAAGCCTCCCACGGTTGAGCAGGTGGTCACCAGCATTCGCCGCGTCTATGCGCTGAGCAAGCAGGTACGCGGCCAGATGCAACTGCTGCAGCAGGCGCAGGCCGCGGTGGCCGCCATCCCCCAGACGGGAGGGCAGGCAGGCGCACACGGGCAGCACCCAGGGCAGGGCGCTGGCGGCAAGGGCAAGGGTGGAGAGCTGATAGCGGTCTTCGGCACCAAGGGCGGGGTCGGAACCAGTAGTATTGCGGTCAATATGGCGATTGCCATCCAGGAACAACAGCCCGATGCACGGGTGGCGGTGCTGGATGGCAACACCGAGTTTGGGGATCTAAGCGTTTTGTTGAACCTGAATGTCCAGCGCACGATTGTTGATCTCCTCAGCGTGGAGGAGCTGGAAGGTCAGGTTCAGTTTGTCCAGGATGCCTTCGTCCCCCACGCCAGCGGCATCAAGGTCATGCCAGGGTCCAGCCCGGCAGAGGCCGAGCTGGTGTCCAGCGAGCAGATGAAGCGCGTCATCGATGCCCTACGAGGTATGTTCAACTACCTCATCTTCGATACCCGCCCTACCTTTGGCGAGCCGATTCTGACCATTCTGGACAATGCCGACACGATTGTGCTCGTCACAACGGCAGACATCCCTTCCATCAGGAATGCCCGTCTCTTTTTTGAGGTAGCCGACCAGTTGGAATACCCTAAAGAGAAGGTCGTGTTGGTGCTCAACAAGTACGACACGCAGGGGACGGTATCGTCGCAGGCTATCCAGGCAAGCATCAAGCATCCCATCGTGGCTGAACTCCCTCGTGACGATCGTGTGGCAAATGCCGCCATCCAGCAGGGGCTCCCCTACGTGATGGGCAACCCGCGCAGCCATCTGTCCATCGCGACAAGTACCCTCGCCCGAAAGCTACGTGGGGTCACGGTGGAGGAGCAGCAACCGGAAGCCCACAAGCAAACCAAGGCGGTGGAAGAAGCCCCCGTCAAAAAGCGATCCCTATTTGGCAAGCTCTTCGGTCGTTAAGCATTATCCACAGAGGGAGTAGAATATGAGCCTTCTCCGGCGTATTGGGCAAGACAAGCCAAATCCAGATCCCAAAGATTCTGGGGCTGGTTCTAGTGACCCCGGCAAAGCCAAATTGGATGAATTGCGCCTGCGCCGTCAGGCCGTGGGTCCGGCAAAGGATACAACGGCAGATCTGAAAAACCAGATTCAGACCCGGCTCATCGCCGAGCTGGACCCGCGCATGGACCTCTCGAAGCACGATGAGGTGCGCCACGTCATCCGAGAAATGTTTGATGGCCTGCTCCAGCAGGAAAACATGGTTCTCACCCGGCAACAGCGCTCTACCCTCTTTGATCAGATCATCGCTGAGATCCTTGGCCTGGGGCCGCTACAACCCCTGCTGGAGGACGATGACATAAGTGAAATCATGGTTAATGCGCCGGACAGGGTCTACGTCGAAAAGAAGGGTCGGCTGCACCTGACCGATGTGCGGTTCGAGAGCAACGAACATGTGAACCGCATCATTGACCGCATCGTTTCCCCGATTGGTCGTCGTGTCGATGAATCGACCCCCTTTGTGGATGCCCGTCTGCTGGATGGTTCCCGCGTGAACATCGTGATTCCGCCCCTGGCCCTCAAAGGCTCCACCATCACGATTCGTAAGTTTTTCAAGGATCGTCTCCAAGCATCGGACCTCATTCGATTCGGCTCCGTCACACCGGAAGGGATGGAGTTTCTCAAGGCCTGTGTGGAGGCCCGCTTGAACGTGGTGGTGTCAGGCGGTACGGGTTCGGGAAAAACAACCCTCCTGAACGTGATGTCCAGCTTTATTCCCTCAGACGAGCGCATCGTCACGGTGGAAAACGCGGCGGAGCTCCAGTTGGACCAGGACCATGTGGTCACGCTGGAAAGTCGCCCGCCCAACATTGAGGGACGCGGTGAGGTTTCCATCCAGCAGCTTGTGATCAACTGCCTCCGTATGCGCCCGGACCGCATCATCGTCGGTGAGATTCGCGGTGGCGAGGCACTGGATATGCTTCAGGCAATGAACACCGGTCACGATGGCTCGCTCACCACGGCCCACTCCAACGGGCCACGCGATACCATCAGCCGCCTTGAAACGATGAGCCTGATGGCCGGAATGGACCTGCCGCTGCGCGCCATCCGCGAGCAGATTTCCAGCGCGGTGGACCTCTGTGTTCACCAGGAGCGCTTCCGCGACGGAAGTCGACGCATCGTGGCCATCACGGAAGTCCAGGGAATGGAAGGCGACGTGATTACCCTGGCGGATATCTTCGCCTTCCAGCAGACCGGAATGGAGGATGGTAAAGTTCTCGGACGGCTCCGCCCCACCGGTATCCGCCCGAAATTTATGGACCGGATCGAGGCAGCGGGCATTCACCTGCCGCCCAACATCTTTGGCACGCGAAAATCGTAGTCGCTAGAAGGAGAAAGCCATCATGCAGCTATATGCGGCTCCTGTCCTGTTGTTGCTGGCCTGCACCCTCTTTTTCATGGGTCTGGCGCGGATGCTCACAGGCGCGGATGAAGAAGTAGAAGATCGCCTGAAGCAGTTCGCCAATCGCGAGGATTACACCTTTGTGACGGGCGAAGAGGATGTCGCGATGTTTGGCGACGAGGAGCAGGGTAAAAAGGGCAACTTTCTCGCCCGCTTCTTCGAAAAAAATACCAACAAGGATGACAAGAAAACGATTGCGCTCAAGGACGAGCTGGCCCGCGCCGACCTCAAACTGAAGGCTTCCGAGTGGAACATGATTCAGTTCGGTGTGGTGCTTGCCGCGATTGTTGTAGGGATCATTGTCTTCCGCAACGTGGTTCTCGGTCCGCTTTTGGGCGTGGTGGGCTTCTTCCTTCCCCGCTTCTATCTGCGCCGCCGCCAGGGCCAGCGCCTTTCTTCCTTCAACAAGATGCTCTCGGATGCCATCGTCATGCTGGCCAACTCCCTGCGCGCGGGGTACAGCTTCTTGCAAAGTATGGAAGTGTTGAGCCAGGAGATGCCGGACCCCATCGCGGGCGAGTTCAACCGCGTGGTGCGCGAGGTAGGATTGGGGCGAACACAGCAGCAGGCCCTGAACAATCTTGTTCGCCGAATCCCCAGCGAAGACTTGGACATGATGATCACCGCCGTAAACGTTCAACAGGAGGTCGGTGGTAACCTCGCCGAGATTCTCGACACGCTGGCCCACACCATTCGCGAGCGAGTCCGTATCCAGGGTGAAATCCGGGTGCTTGTCGCGCAGCAGATGATGGCGGGCTATGTCATTACCTTCCTGCCTGTTGCCCTGGCAGGGATGCTCTTCCTCCTCAACCGAGAATATATGTCGAAACTCTATACCACTCAGTGTGGCTGGATCATGATTGGCACATCCATTCTCATGATCTCGTCCGGGTTCTTCGCCATCCAGAAGATTGTGAGCATCGAGGTCTAGGAGGCTATTATGACGGAGTCAATGGCGTACATCATACCGGGGCTGGTCGGCCTCGCCGTGATGATGGTTATAAGCGGAATGGGGGTAATGCGCAGCGCCTCCCCGGATACTATGGCAGATCGCCTGAGCACCTACGGAACGCGGGAAGGGGTCCCAAGTCTGGAAGAACTCGAACTGGAAGATTCCTTCTTCGACCGCGTCATTCGTCCGGCCGTGCAGCGCTTCGCCAAACTGATTATCCGCTTTGCGCCCCACAAGACGCTCAAAGAGACCGAGCTGAAGCTGGCAAAAGCAGGCAACCCCAATGGCTGGCGCGCCGCTGACTTCTTCGGTCTGCGCGGCCTGGGTGCCCTCATCGCGGCGGGTGTGCCGCTCATCGCGATGGTAGCGGCGGGCAGTCCGCTCACCCAGGTAGGTGGGGGGGTGCTGCTTTTCGGCGCGCTGGGCTTCGCGATGCCTGGCATCTGGCTGGACCGGATCATCAAAGCTCGCCAGCACGAGATTCAGAAGGCGCTGCCTGATGCACTGGACCTGATGACGGTCAGCGTAGAGGCAGGGTTGGCCTTTGACTCGGCGCTCCAGAAGGTGAGCGAGAAATGGGACAACGAGCTAGCGCGGGCCTTCGAGCGTGTCACCAAGGAGATGCGCATCGGTCGGACACGGCGCGAGGCCATGCGCGAGATGTCAGATCGCATCGATGTGGATGACGTAACCGCGTTCGTGGCAGCGGTCCTCCAGGCCGACCAGCTCGGTGTGAGCATGGCAAAGGTGCTTCGCATCCAGAGCGAGCAGATGCGTATCCGCCGCCGTCAGCGCGCGGAAGAGTCGGCAGCCAAGGCACCCATCAAGATGCTTTTCCCGATGGTTTTCTTGATCTTCCCGTCCCTCTTCATCGTGCTTCTGGGTCCGGCCGTGCTGATCCTCATGGATACCTTCGCAGGGGGCGGCCCCGGCAGTTGATCGCGCCGAGATTTATTATTATGTGAACCCTTACTCTCAAAGAGGACGGCGTCTGCGAGGATGCCGTCCTCTCTTTTCCCCTGATTTCTCTATGCACATCTATAACCGCACTCGACAGACCACACTCGCCACCGCCGCCCGACGCGCCCAGAGCTATAAAACCCGCCTGCTGGGCCTCATGTTCCAGAACCATCTGCCAGAAGGAGAAGCCCTCCTTCTGGAGCCAGAGAGTTCCATCCATACCTTCTTTATGCGCTTCCCGATTGATGTGCTTTACCTGGATAAGAGCTACAGCGTGCTCCGCGCGGACCCAGCCATGCCCCCTAATCGCATCGGTCCGCTGGTGACGCGGGGGTGCCATGCCGTGCTGGAACTTCCGCCCGGCACCATTGCAGCCACCCAGACGGAGGTCGGAGACCAACTCAGCCTTGTTTCCGAGGCGTGAGCGTGACCCGTACCCGTCTGGCTCAGCTCTGGCACCTGCTGGCGGACCTGCTCTTCCCGCCCCGCTGCGCCGTATGTCGCCAGCCAGGAAGTGCGCTCTGCACCGCCTGTGTGGGTGCCATTGTTCCGTTCCAGGATCCTCGCTGTCTCCGCTGTGACTTACCCTGCCTGGCACAGATAGGGCTTTGCCCGGCCTGCCAGCAAAACCTCGCCTCCGCCCTGGAAGGGTTGCGGAGTATTGGCCCGCATGTCGAACCACTGCGCTCGGGAATTCATGCTCTGAAATATCAGGCGCGGCCCACCATCGCGCAGCCACTGGGCCACCTCATGGCGGCGCGGTGGCAGGCCACGGGCTCCCCGGTGGATGCCATCCTTCCGCTGCCCCTCCACCCCGAGCGACAGCGGGAGCGCGGCTACAACCAGGCCTCACTCCTCGCGCAGGCGATGGCCGAGAGGCTCACCCTGCCTCTGCGGGAGGAACTACTCTGGCGCGTGCGTGCCACCTCCTCCCAGGTGAAGCTGGGCCGAGCAGCGCGCCAGGAAAATATGGCGGGAGCCTTTGCCGCCTCCCCGGCGGTTGCAGGGGGCCGATGGCTGCTGGTGGATGACGTCTGCACCACAAGTGCTACCCTCGAAGAAGCCGCCCGCGCCCTTCGAGAGCAGGGAGCGACCGCCGTCTGGGCGATCACGGCGGCCCGCGCGTATCGGGAGCCGTAGCAAAACTCAGGACACTGGCATCTAAATACGTCTCTTGACAGCCCTCTCTCAACAATTTTATACTTTGGGGGCAAATCATGCCGATTCATCACTTATCATCCAGAAAGGAGGAGCTACTGCTGGCCCTGCGCTAACCCGCTGGAGAAAGCTACGCGGTACGCAAAAATGAGCAAGCTCACTGGCTCACACCTCAACGAAACCTCTCTAACCCGTCGGCATCTCCTTAAACTTGGGGCAGCGTTTGGCCTCTCTAGCTTTGCTTTGGGGGGATGTGCTACCTCCCAAACGGGCTCAGTTGATCCCAAAACCCTACTGGCAAGCGGCGAGAGCATTCCGATGGATATTCTCGTTGCGGAAGCCAAAAAAGAGGGAACCCTCTCGACAATTGCCCTCCCGCGCGACTGGGGAAATTATGGCGAGGTCATTGATAGCTTTACCGAAAAGTATGGCCTGATCTACAACGGCCTCTACCCCGACCACAACTCCGCCGAAGAGATCGAGGCGATCAGGCAGTACAAAGATGTCGGGGGGGATCAGGCCCCGGATACGGTCGATATTGGCTTCGGACTCACTCAGACAAGCAAGGATGAGGGGCTCTTTGCCCCTTACAAAGTCTCTACCTGGGATACGATCCCCGAGAACCTGAAGGATGCGGAGGGCTACTGGTATGGGGACTATTATGGGGTCCTGGCGTTTCAGGTCAGCCGCACCAACGTCGAGAATGTGCCCGAGGATTGGGCGGACCTGCTCAAGCCAGAATACAAGGGCATGGTGGCGATAGTTGGGGATCCCGTCAACGCCTCGTTGGCGACCCAGACGGTATTGGCCGCCGGGCTCTCTCGCACTGGCTCCCTAGATAATGCCGCCGAGGCGGGTATTGAATTCTTCCGGGAACTCAAGGAGAGAGGCAACTTTCTGTTTACGCTGCGGGACACCTCGATTGAGACCCTGGCCTCTGGCGCGACCCCCATCGCGCCGCACTGGGACTACAAGGGTCTTAGCAACCGGGATATACTTGCGGGTACGATTGATCTCGAGGTCGTGGTTCCCAAAACAGGCATCCTTGGAGGTGCCTACGCCCAGGCTATCAGCGCCTACTCCCCCCACCCCTTCGCGGCTCGCCTCTGGATGGAACATCTCTACTCGGACGAGGTGCAACTGCTCTGGCTGAAGGGGTATATGCACCCGATTCGCTACAATGATCTGGTGAAGAACAACAAGGTTCCGGCGGAGCTAGTGGCAAAGCTACCACCTGCTGAACTTTATGAGAAGGCTGTCTTCCCCACGCTGGAGCAGATCACGAAAGCGACCCAGTACATCGCTGAGAACTGGCACAGGGTTATCATCGGCGAGAGTTGACAATACCGTAAGCAAGAGTAGATGCGTTGCCCTGAGCAAAAATCAGGGGCGATTGACGGGCTACAAGGCACCTGTT
Organism: Ardenticatenales bacterium; assembly: GCA_013812995.1. Classification (GTDB taxonomy): domain Bacteria; phylum Chloroflexota; class Anaerolineae; order Ardenticatenales; family Ardenticatenaceae; genus JACCSL01. The sequence continues at coordinate 10,437 of JACCSL010000682.1, forward strand.
ACGATAGAGTTGCAATCCCAAGGTCGCCTGCAAGGTGCAGGGACCATAAACCAAGGAGGGACGGCAATGAAGCTTATCGTTCATGGTCGCAATGTCGAGATTACTGATTTCATGCGGGACTATGTGGAGAAGAAGATCGGTCGCCTGGACCGCTACTTGCCCACCCTCACGGAGGCTCGCGTCGAGATCAGCGAGCAGGCAACGCGCAGCAACAATCAGCGCCATGTGGTCCAGGTCACACTCTATGACCAACACGGCACGATCTTGCGCGGTGAGGAGCGGGATGCTGAAATCTTCCCCGCCGTCGATACGGTGGTGGACAAGATGCACCGCCAGATTGTTCGCTACAAGGGCAAGCGCAAGGACCGCTACCAGCGCTATCAGGTCGATGGCAACTGGGGCGAGACACCGCCCATTGATCTGGAGGAGGAGGAGGAAGATGATGAAGGGACCGAGGTGGTACGCACCAAGCGCTTCGTCATGTCCCCCATGAATATGGAGGAGGCCATCGAGCAGATGCAGTTGCTTGGTCATACCTTCTTCGTCTACTACGATGCCGATAACGGAAACGTCAACGTGGTCTACCGTCGCCAGGACGGAAACTATGGGTTGATCATTCCCGAACTCGCATAACACCCCACCAATAACGAAGAGGCCGCTTGGTCACCCCAGCGGCCTCTTCTCTTTCTCCAACTGCTTCTTCAGCTCCAGATACGCGACCCCTTCCCACCAGGCCATCGCCAGAGCCAGCTGCAACCCCAGCAGGCCATCCTTCCACCCCTGCCACTCCACGTAGCGGCGGCGAAAGGCACGCAGAGGCTGGAGTAGGATGTTCCACGGTTTCGAGCGAATCCCCCGCGCGGCCAGCTTCGCCCCTTCCTGGCGCGCATAGCC
>JACCSL010000731.1 GCA_013812995.1 Ardenticatenales bacterium
TCGGTGGGGCGCAGCGGAACCATGAGGGGCGGCAGGGCCAGCGCCTCGCCATGTCGCTCGCGGAGCAGGCGCTGGATGGCCTCCTCGCTCTCCTGATAGCGTCCCTCCCCCACCGCGCTGTAGCGAAGGATGCCCTGCGCGTCGATCAGGTATTTGGCGGGCCAGCCGCGGTTGGCGAATCCCTGCCACAGTCGCTGTTCATTGTCGAGAAGGATGGGATAGGGAAGTCCCAGACGGGCCACAGCGGCGGCCACCGCCTCAGGTTGACGCGAAAAGTGGAATTCAGGGGTGTGAATCCCAACGATCTCAAGACCGAGTGTCTGGTAGCGCTCATACCAGCTCGTCAGATAGGGTAGCGTGCGTAGGCAGTTGACGCAGGAGTACTCCCAGAAATCCACCAGAAGCAGCCCCCCCGCCAGCAGGGTTTCCATCAGGGGGGGGCTTTCGACGTTCAGCCAGTCGTCGCCTTCCACGCGGGGCGTATGTAGTCTCACGTTCTCCCAGGGCATGCGCGGACCGCCCTACCGCTTCCCGAGGGGCAGGCTGAGCGCCACTGGAATCGCATCGTTCTGGTTGACGACATAGGTGGGAATATTTTGCACGGCGAGTGATGCCTGTAACTCGTCCTGCGAGGGAACACGCGGGTCGAAGGAGGTGGGGTTGATGAGGATTGCCATTGAGCGTACCCCGCGCCGTTGCAACTCCCGCAATGGCTGAACCCAGGCCGCATCGGCGCTACTCGTCACGACAATAACCGTGCTTCCGCGCACGAAGGCGCTCTCCTCCAGCATGAGCACCTCGCCCACGGCGTGTCGCCCCTCGGACTGAAGCACCGCCAGATATTCCAACGCACGGGTGAGCGGGCGCAGGCCACGGTCCGGCTGCATGATCTCGCGCATCTTTGAATGGGCAATCATTCCAACCGAGCGGTTTTGCTCCAGGAAGTGCTTGATGAGCGAGGCGGCGACGGTCACCCCATATTCAGTGGTAGTCGGCAGAATCTCGGGTGCTTTCTCGCCCAGCCAGGCAAACATGAGATCGGTGTGATCCGCCTGCACCGACATCTCCGGGGCAGCGATATGGGTTCGCCGGCTCATATCGAGCACAATCCAGATGTCCGAGGTGGGGTCCTCCTCAAACTCTTTGACGATGATTCGCCCGGTGCGAGCGGTGGAGCGCCAGTGGATACGGTTGTAGCTGTCACCGGGCCGGTACTCCCGTACGCCCGCAAAGTTGGGGGTAATGTTATGCGTGCGCTGCTGGAGCGTCTCGCCCCCGGTAAGTTGCCCCATCGGCGGGAGAAAGGCAGGTAGATCATACGTCGCCGGATACACCGTGATGGCAGAGACCTGGGGCAGCGCACGCTCGAAGGAGAAGAGGCCCAGGGGATCGCCTGAACGGAGCGTCATGGGGCCGAGATGGTAGCGCCCCCGGTACCGGGCGTTGGTCTTGACGGACCAGCTCCGTGAGAGGCGCGGCGGCACCCCATGCACCACCCGGCTCACCCGATGATCGGGCAGCTCGGAGTAATCACGCACTTCCAACCACAGCTTCGGCAGCCAGCCCTGGTTCCGCACCACCAGCCGCTCCTCGACGGGGCGACCGACCTGCGTGCGCAGGGACTGGGTGAGGCGGCTCAGGCTAACCCAACGCAGGTTCGTCCAGGCCCAGAGCAGCGAGAGAACCAGGCTAGCACCGAGCATGAAGGCCATGCTGAAGAAAAGTTGCCGTCCCGTCTGGAGCGCGATGAGTAGAAGCAGCAGAAAGAGCAGTAGAAACACCCATGCTCGTTTGGACATGGCTAACGTACCGCGACTGGAACCGCGCCAGGAACCTTGATGCCGGCAAGGACCTCTTTCAAAATAGAGCCCGCCTCTACGTTCTTGATGCGCGCCGATGGGCTGATAATCAGGCGGTGGCCCAGGGTGGGCTCGACGAGCACCTTCACATCGTCGGGGATGACATAGTCGCGTCCGGCCGCCGCCGCGCTGGCCTGGACCGCATGGTAGAGGGCCAGCGAGCCACGCGGAGAAGCTCCCAGGTAGACGTCCGCATGGTTGCGCGTCGCCCGCGCGATGCCAACGATGTACTCCTTCACCTTCTCATCCACGTACACCTGGCGTACGAGCTGCTGGGCTGCCAGAATCTCCTCCGTGTCCACCACCTGCCCGATTCTCTCCAACGGATGAACCTCCTGCTGGTTGGTCAGGATATTCACCTCGGAGCGCGCATCGGGATAGCCAAGATGCACGCGCACCAGGAAGCGGTCCAACTGCGCCTCGGGCAGCGGGAAGGTTCCCTCATACTCGATAGGGTTCTGTGTTGCCAGAACGATGAAGGGGCGGGGCTCCGGGTAGCTCTCGCCATCGACGGTGACCTGGCGCTCCTCCATCGCCTCCAGCAGCGCGGATTGCGTCTTCGGGGTGGCGCGGTTGATCTCATCGGCCAGGACCACATTGGCAAAGATTGGTCCGGGGCGAAACTCGAAGTGCGTGGATTGCTGGTTGTAGATGGAAACACCCGTGACATCGGTCGGGAGCAGGTCCGGGGTAAACTGGATGCGCTTAAAACTCAGCCCCACACTCTTG
>JACCSL010000755.1 GCA_013812995.1 Ardenticatenales bacterium
CCAGCAGTGATAGTCCAGCCGCCAGAAGATAATCAGCGCCACCCCCCCCACCATTGCCCACGTTATCTGTCGCAGTAGATACCAGTTGGTCACGCCGTCAAAGTTGTAGTAGGAAAGCGCGTATGTCGAGCTATACACCATGAGCAGCCCCAGGGTCATGAGGGCCACGACGGCGGCCAGCAACCAGAGGTCGCTGCCCTGCTCTCGTCCGACCTGGCGACGGCGCAGCTCTGGCTCCTGGGCCAAGCTCGGCTGGGGGGCGGTTGCTTCTGCCATGAAAAGACTCTCTTCCTACCCTCGTAGAGCCATTGCCAGCTCGCGGAAGCGCTCTCCCCGTACCTCGTAGTCCTTGAAGGCATCAAAGGAGGTGCCGCTGGGACTCAACAGAACCACATCGCCCGCCTCGCTGAGCGCATGGGCACGCGCTACTGCCTCCTCCAATGTCGCGCAGGCCGTCGTGGGCAGATCCCGCCCGCTGCCATTCATCTGGGCGCGCGTGGTGGCGACTACCTGCTGGATCAGCGAACCGGACTCGCCGAAGGTGATAAGATGCTTCACGCGCTGCACCACCTCACGCGCCATCTCCTCCATCGGGAGATGCTTGTCCCGCCCGCCAGCCAGAAGGATGATCGGGGCATCGGGAATGGCGCTCAGGGCCGCCAGCGTGCGGTCAGGGCTGGTTGCGATGGAGTCATTGATCCAGCGCACGCCCTTATACTCCCGCACAAGCTCCAGGCGATGGGGCACCCCCTGGAATTTCTCCGCCACGCGCGCGGCGCTGCTGGAGCGTAGCCCGGTCGCTGTGACAACACTGATCGCGGCCAGGACATTTTCCAGGTTGTGGTCGCCGGGGAGCGCCAGCTGGGAAACGGGCATCACCCGCTCGCTGACCCCCCCGTGGCGGCTAACAATCCACCCCTTTTCCACAAAGGTTCCCTCATCCAGCAGCTCTTTGCTGCTGAACCAGCGCACCCGCGCCTCGGTCACGCTCGCGAGTGCCCGCACCTCTGGGTCATCCCAGTTGAGGACTGCGACATCGTCCGCGCTCTGGTAGCGCAGAATGTTGGCCTTGGCCTGCTTGTAGGACTCGTAGGTAGGATGGCGGTCCAGATGGTTGGGGCGCAGATTGGTAATGACCGCGACGTGCGGGCTGCACGGGAGATGCTCTAGCTGGAAGCTGGAGAGTTCCAGCACCACCCAGTCATGCGGCTTGATCTCCTCCACATGTTCGATCAGGGGTCGGCCAATGTTGCCTCCCACCCAGATCTTGCGGCGGCGATCCACCTTCATCATCTCGCCAATCAGTGTGGTGGTCGTTGTCTTCCCGCTGGAGCCTGTGATGCCGATAATCGGGGCCGGGCAGAGTTGGAAGAGAAGCTCACTCTCGCTGGAGATAGGGAGTCCTCGGTGCTGCGCCTTCTGGAGAATAGGAATCTCACGCGGGACGCCAGGGCTGACGAACATCACATCGGCCTCCAGAATGTCGTCCGGGTGACCACGCAGGACCGCCTGGATGGGCAGCCCCGCCAGTTGCCCGATCTCTTCTGCCAGGTCCGCAATGCCCCGCGTATCGCTGACCGTCACCCGCGCGCCTCCCTTGGACAGGAAGCGTGCCAGGGCGGTGCCCTCCCGTGCCATCCCGATGATCGTGATCCGCTGATCTACAAACGTCGCGTTCATTTTATCCCCCTTCAGAGCATTGCTAGAGCGATGCCAACCATGCCAGAGAGCATCGATACAATCCAAAAGCGCTGCACAACCTGAACCTCGCTCCACCCCAGCAGTTCGAAATGATGGTGCAGGGGAGCCATCTTGAAGATGCGTTTGCCTTCGCCTGTCCGGCGACGGGTCCACTTGAAATAACTCGTCTGCATGAAACTGCTCGCCGTCTCGGCCACGAAGATGATTCCAACGATGGCCAGAAGCGGCCACTGGAGTGTCATCAGGGCCACGGTGCTGAGCGTCGCGCCCAGTGCCAGCGAGCCTGTATCTCCCATGATGATCTGCGCGGGATAGGCATTGAACCACAGAAAGGCCAGGGTACCCCCCGCCATGCAGAAGCAGAACGTTGCCAGGTGAATGTTCCCCTGCCGCAGTGCAATAACGCCGTAGCTGGCAAAGCTGATCGCGGCCGTTCCCCCTGCGAGCCCATCG
>JACCSL010000812.1 GCA_013812995.1 Ardenticatenales bacterium
ACCCATCCCCGCCCATGCCCCGCTAAGCGCCGATCCCCAACTTCACCCGCACCTCGCGCACCGTCCCGACGCGTACCGCTTCCCGAATGTCGGAGAGAATGCGGAATGGGTTCTGGTGGATGTGACAACGAACAGCACCCAACATCCCGCCGACCTGCGCCGCGATCTCCTGGCACTGCTGGACAAGGGCTGGGGCATTGCCGAGGCGCGGGACGGCTATCTTCTGTTGAAGCGCGGGGCGACGGAGAAGCAGTTGCCCAGGGAATTCTTCTGGTTTGCACGTCTGGGCGCGCCGCCGACCATTGCATTTCATGCGCGCCTCGGCGATCTCATCGAGGTGTTTGGCTACGATGTGGTGCAGGATTTCTGGGGAAGAGTCATCGTGCGCTGGCACCTACGCCCTACGACAGCGCTTCCCCCGACGCTTGTCCTGGCCACGGCGCTGCTGGATGGCGAGGGCACGCCGCTGCCCGACACGGTGGCACAGCCGACCTCGCTGCTCACCTGGCTTCCAGTTGAGCAATGGGAGGTTGGTCATGTGTATGTCGTTCAAACCCTGCCACGCGAGGCGACTCCCACGTTCTGGCCCACGCTGAGCGCGACGCTAGAGGGAACTCCTCTGCCCCTCACCGTGCTGAATGGGAGCGGGGGTCCGCCCGCACCTGTGCGCCTGGAGCAAGTTGGTGCATGGCTGCACGCCGGAGCCTGGAAATTAGAAAACAACCACGCCCGGCGGGCCGAGGAAGGGTGGCGGCGGTGGGCATCTCCCGTAGCTGAGGCAAAGGAGCCCGGCAACTGGACTATCGCGCACCTGGGAGCGTGGGAGATCACGCGTGTAGGTGGGGAAGAGCGCCTCCAGGTCATGCTCCATTGGCGCGCTTCTGGCTCAGGGATGCCGCCCGTGCAACGCTTTCTCCACCTTGTCCCCGCCGAGGGAGCGCCCGTCCCGCTGGCGCAGGTCGACAGCCCACTGGGCACACCAGAGTACCCCAATAGCCACTGGCTGGAGGGCGAGTGGATCAGCGAGCCGCTGACGCTCTCCATTCCCCCAGGTGCTCCTGACAGGATGCGGCTGCTCGTTGGCCTCTACGACCCGGAGAGCGGGCAACGCTTTCCCCTCCTCTCTCCCTCCGGCGATTCGTTGGAACTCGGAATCGTCTTGACACAGGACTAAAGACATGGGCAAAGCCAGCACAAAGTTGAGGTATGTCGGGGACCTAAGTTGAAAATTGCCTATTGACAACGCCCTCTCATTTCCGTTACTATTGTGGATAGTTGACCGGTCAACTATTGACCGGGCAACGACCAAAATAGCATAGGGCGCAACGAAGCGGACCGCACCATCCTAAAAATAGACCTCTCCTTCCTCGGAGGTTCGGTCAACGTTTTTCCTCTTTTTGCTTCCTCCTGTTTTGTACAAAGCAGCTGCTAGCCCGACGTACCACCCGATAGACCCTTCGCCCTCCCACATCCTCGACCGGGTCTGCAAGCACTCTTCTGTATCTATGCAGCAAACAGTATCCCTCAAAGAGGACCGGATCATGACCAAGAGCCCCTCTCTTCGCTCGCTCTACCGCCTGGTAGCCCTATTGTTTGTGTTGTTGGCTGTGATGGTGGCGCTGCCCCAGACGACACAGCAGGCCGAGGCACAAACCACGCCTCCCCCACGCACCGTTTTCGTACACCTGTTTGAGTGGAAGTGGACGGACATCGCGCAGGAATGCGAGACGTACCTGGGACCGAAGGGCTTTGCCGCGATTCAGGTTTCTCCTCCCAACGAGCATCTCATTGCCGCCAGTTCTAGCTACCCCTGGTGGCAGCGTTACCAGCCGGTTAGCTACCAGATCACGAGCCGCAGCGGTACGCGCGCCGAGTTCGCCAACATGGTCTCGCGCTGCAAGGCTGTCGGCGTCGACATCTACGTAGACGCGGTCATCAACCACATGGCGGGCGTCGAGAGTGGTACCGGGAGTGCCGGAACCTCGTTTACCCACTACAACTATCCGGGCACCTATGGCTCGGCTGATTTCCACTACTGCGGTCGGAACAATGGCACCCACGACATCTCGAACTACGGGGATCGCTGGGAGGTTCAGAACTGTGAGCTGGTCAACCTGTCCGACTTGAACACAGGCGCGACCTACGTGCGAGACCGCGTCGCCGTCTACATGAATGATCTCATCAGCCTGGGTGTGGCCGGGTTCCGCATCGACGCCTCCAAGCACATCGCTGCCGAGGACATTGCCGCCATTCGCAGCCGACTCAATGGCAGCCCGTACATCTACCAGGAAGTCATCGACCAGGGTGGCGAGCCCATCTCCGCGAGCGAGTACTTCGGGAACGGGGACGTGACAGAGTTCAAGTACAGCCTCAAGATCAGCGAGACCTTCTACAGCGGTCAACTGGCCTGGCTCAATGGTTCGGCACAGTTCGGCACGGGCTGGGGCTTCATGGCCAGCGACAACGCGGTGGTCTTCGTGGACAACCATGACAACCAGCGCGGCCACGGCGGCGGCGGTCACATTGTCACCTTCAAGGATGGCAAACTGTACGACCTGGCGAATATCTTCATGCTGGCCTGGCCCTACGGCTACCCGCAGATTATGTCGAGCTACGATTTCAGCAACGGCGACCAGGGTCCTCCCTCGGACACGAGTGGCAACACGAACAGCATCTACAGCAATGGCACGCCCAACTGCTTCACCCAGTGGAAGTGTGAGCATCGCTGGAAGCCCATCGGCAACATGGTTGCCTTCCGCAATGCAACGTCCTCGAACTTCGCCATCTCCAACTGGTGGACGAACGGTGCCAACCAGATCGCCTTCGGGCGCGGGGCGCTGGGCTATGTCATCATCAACCGCGAGTTAGGCACACTGAACCGCACCTTCCAGACGAGCATGGCCGCTGGCACCTACTGTGATGTCATCAAGGGCGAGCTTGCGGCGAACGGTCAGAGCTGCACGGGCGCGACGATTACCGTCAACAGCTCCGGGCAGGCCACGCTCTCGGTCGTTGGTATGGACGCGGCAGCTATCCATGTCGGGGCCAAGGTGAGCAGCGCTCCCGTCACGACCATCGCGACGACCTTCAACGAATATGCTACGACGGTCGTGGGTCAGAATGTCTATGTGGTAGGCAATGTTACGGCGCTGGGCAGCTGGAACACCGCCAATGCGGTCCTGCTCTCCTCGGCCACCTATCCCACCTGGAAGGTCACGCTCAACCTGCCCCCC
>JACCSL010000820.1 GCA_013812995.1 Ardenticatenales bacterium
CTTCGGCTCCACCAGGGCCTCCGCAAACTCGGCGGCAACGATGGTGCTGTGGTCTCGCCTGGCAACCGCATAGGTAAAGGCGGTATACGCGACCGCCCCTAGCAGCAGGAGCAACCCCTCCACACGACTCAGCACCCCATCCAGCAGCAGGAAACACAGGAGTAATGTCACCCCGAGCAGGAGCGGCAGTTCGCGCTGGATCAGTTCGGAGCGCACCTGCATCGGGCGGACCAGCGCCGACAGACCAAGAATCAAGGCGATGTTCCCGATGTTGGACCCCACCACGTTGCCCAGCGCGAGGCCACTATTCCCCTCATAGGCCGCCTCGATCCCAACGAAGAGTTCCGGGCTACCCGTGCCAAATGCAACGACGGTCAGGCCAATGACCAGCGGCGTAATGCCAAGGCGTAGCGCCAAGGCTGTACTGCCACGCACCAGCCCTTCGGCCCCCAAGGCCAACAGAATCAGACCCCCAATGATAGACAGATAGGTGAAAAACAGCATGAGCAGGCCCTCCTTTCAAGCAAATGGAACAAGATAAGTATATAACAAATCAACGACTAATCAACCAAACCTCATCAACTCTGCTGCTCCCTATTGTGGGAAAGGGACAGCATCGGTTTTACAGACGTCAGCAGCTCAGCCTATAATCTCGCTCGTTTTCACATTCAAGACGTAGGAGCGGACACATGACTTTTTGGGAAGCGTTAATTCTTGGTCTCATTCAAGGGGCTACCGAATTTATTCCTGTCTCTAGCAGTGGACATCTGGTACTGATCCCCTGGCTATTCGGCTGGGATCGTTCAGGGCTGTTGTTCGATGTAATGGCCCATTGGGGAACCCTGGTCGCCGTGGTTGTCTACTATCGAAAGGATCTGTTAGCGATTGGCACCCAGGTTTTGTGCGATCTGCGTTCCCAAACGCCGCTGGCCTCACCCCAGTCGCGACTGGGATGGCTCCTGGCAGTCGCCACCTTTCCGGCGGTGCTTCTAGGCTACCTCTTTGGGGATACGCTTGAGGCGCTGTTCAATCAACCTGCGTGGGTCGCAAGCTTTCTGCTAGTTACGGGGCTGATTTTATGGAGCAGCGAGTCGCTCGGTGCGCCACACCGCGCTGAGAGTTCCCTGACGCCTGCCGACGCCCTACGGTTGGGCTTCGCCCAGGCCCTTGCCATCACCCCCGGCATTTCACGGTCGGGTTCCACGATTGGAATGGGGTTGCTCCTGGGATTGGAGCGCCCCGCTGCTGCCCGCTTTTCCTTCCTGATGATGATCCCGATTGTGGTTGGAGCAGGAGTCCTCCAATTCCTACGAGCCCTGGAAGCGGGATTCCCCCATGAAAGGATAGGCGTGTTGGCAACGGGTTTTCTCGCGGCTGCCCTCAGTGGGTACATCTGCGTATCATTTCTTGTGCAGCACCTTGCCACTCGTGGCGTGCGGGGATTTGCGGTTTATTGCTGGCTCTTCGGCTCTTTTTGTTTGGTGGTCGCCTTCTTACGCTGAAGCGCGCCGGATGGCTCCTGGTATGAACTGCCACCGCAGGCACGGCGAGCGTGGCATGATATAACCCCAGTTTCCTGTACTTCTGAGCAACAGAGCATCCTCTCCCGGCCACTATTAGGATGGCCTATATTGGTTTCTGGTCTCTACGACAATCGTGCGGTAGACCGGGGTGCCGATCAGGGTCTTGGGGCAGTGGAGAGGCTCCGCGCGGCCATCGGCTCCGGTCCTTCAGCCCTGGGTGCAAGCGGTCTATCACGAGCGCTGGTCGCCACGCGCACCGGGCTCGCCGTGCCTGACTTTGCTGTTGCCAGGGCGGAAGGCCAAGCCCTGCGCCTGGATGAGGTCATGGCACTTGTCCTTGCCATAGCCGACGAGGAACCCCGCTGAGGCACCCAGAGCGGCCCAAGCGACACTTCCTTCAGCGAATCGTAGCAGAAGGGAGATAGAGCAGAGGTCGGAGCGAGAGGGGAGTCCCGTCCCGCGTCACCGTATAGGTGGCAGGGTCAATCACCATATCCCCCACGGTGGGCGAGGTCGGGACGTTCTGCGTACTCTGTGTCGGCTGCGTGCGCCACAGCACCGCCTTGATGCGCGCCAGGACGGTTATCTACCCCAGCATTCTACAGACTTAACAACGATCTCCCAAGAAGTTGGGAAGAACATCACTCGATAAAGCTTGTCAACTTGCTAATTCTATGTCACCGTATCCAGGTGGAATGACCTTGGCCGATTGCCAGTCTCTGTTGGAAAATACGGAACGAGGTGCCTATGAATGTTTTTACGCCAGTAGACCATCACGACATTTTGCTGCTCCTGATCCAGGTGACGGTTCTGCTGGGTGTCGCGCGCCTGCTGGGCGAGGTGGCGCTGCGCCTGGGGCAATCCTCGGTCATCGGAGAAATTCTGGCGGGGATCATCCTGGGGCCGTCGCTGCTGAGTACCTTTGTGCCCTTTGTGGGGCAGTGGATCATGCCGCACTCACCCGCGCAGGGCCATCTGCTGGAGGTCATCAGCCTGCTGGGGGCCATGCTGCTCCTGCTCATCACCGGGTTGGAAACCGACCTGGCCCTGATTCGCCAGCACGCGCGTAGCGCCATCGGTGCCTCGGTCGGTGGCATCCTCTTCACCTTCACGAGCGGCTGCGCCCTGGGACTCCTGTTACCTGACTTTCTGCTGGCCGATCCGTCGCACCGAACCGTTTTCACCCTGTTTATCGCGACCTCGATGGTGATTTCCTCGATCCCCATCATTGCCAAGGTGCTCATGGACCTGGGTCTCATGCGGCGCGACATCAGCCAGACCATCCTGGCCGCCGGGATGAGCGATGACACGGCAGGCTGGATTTTGCTCTCGGTGGTGGCGGGACTCGCCACGGGTGGCTCAGAGAATGTCGGTGGGGTACTACGTGCGTTGGGGAGTGTGGCGCTCTTCCTGGCCCTCAGTTTCACGCTTGGCCGCTGGCTTGTGCGGCGCACGCTGGATTATGTGCAGGATGAGATGGTAAGCCCGGAGCGATTGCTTACGCTGGTCATGGTGCTGACCCTGGGGTGGGGAGCCATCAGCCAGGGGTTGGGGTTGGAGGCGGTGCTGGGAGCCTTCGTCATGGGGATTCTGCTCGCCCAGATGCCCCACCTGCCCACTAGCGTCCGCCACACGTTGGAGAGTATCACAATGGGGATATTTGCCCCCATCTTCTTTGCGGTCGCCGGGCTCAAGGTCAATATGTTGATGCTCTTTTCCAACCCGACCTTGCTGGGCATTGCCCTCCTCTTCCTGGTTGTGGCAACGGTGAGCAAGGTCGCGGGGACCTATCTTGGCGCACGCCTCATTGGGCGGCGCGATCACTGGGCGGGCTTGAGCTTCGGAGCAGGGCTCAATGCGCGTGGGGCGATGGGCATCATTGTCGCCTCGATTGGCCTGGACCTGGGGATTCTGACGGGGGAGATGTTCGCCATCATCCTGCTGATGGCTATTGTCACCTCTCTGGCCGCCCCTGTAGCGCTACGTCTGGTGCTCCAGCGGGTGAGTCCGGGTGCTCTGGAACAGTCACGGTTGCAGCGGGAGGCCCTCGCGCGGGGAAGCTTGCTCGCCAATGTACGGCGCGTGCTCCTCCCGCTGCGCGGGGAGCAAAACATAGCCGAAGCCGCCCACATTATCCAGAAGCTGGCCCAGGAGCAGCGCCTCTCTATGACCCTGCTTCACATCACCGATGAGGGAGGTCGTCCGGCAGGAGCCGCCCTCCTTGAGCGGTTGGCTCCCCTCTTTGGAAGCCGCATCGAACTGCTCAAGAAGGTGGTCGTCCACTCCAATTTTGCGCAGGCCATTCTGGAGGAAGCGAACAAGAACTACGACCTGCTGATGCTGGGAGCCTCAGAGGGAAATAACAGCAGCCAGGTGGTTTTCACCCCGATGGTCGATTATCTGCTGCGCGCTGCCCCCTGCGCCACGCTGGTGGTCAAGGGTACCCTGGCTCAGGAGCACTGGCCGCCGCGCTGCATCCTGGTACCCACCAACGGGGGCGTGGCTGCCCGTCATGCCGCCGAACTGGGCTTTACCCTGGTGACTCAAGGAGAAGAGCATAAAGTCACGATCCTGAATGTGGTGCGGGAATTAAGTGTTACCATCGGAGAAACGATGGATCATAGCGAACGACGCCTCGGCATGGCGCACCTGGCGGTCGAGCACCTGCGTGAGATGGGGGTCGCACACGGGGTACGCACCGATGCCGATGTACGGGTGGGGCCAGAGGTGGCTGCCGGGGTACTGGAGGTAGCGGCCCAGAAGGGGGCAGACCTCATTATCCTGGGGACAGACCTGCGTGTTGGCTCGGACAAGCTCTACCTCGGGCCGCGCGTCGAAGCGATCCTGAATGGAGCTACCTGCCCAGTCATCGTCGTGAATAATCCTTGAAACTCCAAGATCATGCGATGCGTCGCGTGATCCTGCCAACCAGGTAGGTGAACCCACTTCAGCAAGAAGTGTCCCGTTAATGAGGGCGTACAGGGCAAGTCTTGCAAAGCACCTATCAAGGAAGGCGGAGCTGGCGAGCCTTAGTCCAGGGACGCGTTGGAGAACTGACCCTGGGCTTTGGGGAGCAGCACCCGACATGGGTTATCGCCCAGGGCTGGGTGCTTGCGTAACTCGCCGGGCTCGCGCAAGAATTTGATAGCTTCCCTGAAAGGGTGATAGGAGAGTGCTGTCTCGCCTGGATTCCTAGCGCGGCGGTGTCTGAGGCCGATTCTTGTCTATGATAGCGAACAGAATCATGCCAAAAGCAAGCAGGCGGAGCAGATAGAAGTAGGTCGTGTCTTCCAGCATCGTCGTGGTCAGCGCCAGCCCCAGGCGTTGCACAGCCAGTAGCCAGAACGCGATACTAAACATGAGGAACAGGCGATCCTGTGTCTCCTTCCAATAGCGAAGGAAAAATAGCCCCGCTATGCTGTACCCCATCGTAATTGCCCCCATCAGAAACAGTGCCATTGGGCCTCCTCGTTTACAGAATATTAACGTGCTTCCCACACCAGGCCATAGAGCAACAAGGCCAAGCCGACGAGCGTCGGTAGATTACGCAGGATCAATAGATCTTCGGCGGGGAAAAGCTGGGTATCGACCAGGAGCAACACATTGTTGAGAGTTAATCCCACAAAACACAATCCACTCCATAGAAGAAAGCGCACCTTGTTACGAGTATAGGCCCGCAGGAGGAGTACCGCACAGAGAAAGCTGGTCAGCGCGCAAAGTAGATATACCGCCAGGGTCATGATTCTTCGTCCTTGTCCTTTTTGAGTTTGAAGGCATCTGAAAACGACCGGATGTGGTCCTGGGGTTTCGAGTAGATGAGTGTAATGACGGCAACAGGCCGGTGTTTATACACCTCTGCCAGACTCGTTACGGCTGCCGCCAGTGCCGCCGTCTTTGGACTGAAACAGTACCTGGGGGGCGAGGTCGTCTTCTCCTGGTCCTTTACTTCCAGCAGTCCATAGGTGTGTAATTCTGCCAGGCGGGTGGCGGTCGAAGCGGGGTGGAAGGACAGTGCCTGACTGACCTCGGTCGCATTCCACACCTTCTCAGGGCTTTTTTGGAGCAGCAAGAGGATTTCCAGATGCTCCACGGAATGAATGTGCTCGATAACAAAGGCGCTCACGTTTTCGGGAACCGTATAGCCAGCCATAGCCCTCTACCTACCTATGAACGGGGATAATGGAGCAGATGCTTCCAACATCCATGAAGGGGTGATATACATGGTTTGTTCATTCATCATCCTGGGCTTGTTGAGACACCCTTTCCCTGCGCTCGCCTACCTCTATCACTTCCCACGCCCCATTCGTTGGCAGGAGAGACCATACCGCGCTCGGCGCGTGGTTCTGATAGTATATTTTGAGTAGGGCTACAGGGAGTTTGTGGGTGAACACCGCCATTGTGCCTCTCGGATAGCGCGCGGTCATGTCGGCCACTGCCTCAAGCAACCTGGCGCGCACTTGTGCCAGCCTTTCGCCACCCGGTGGGCTGCACGCCCAGGGCTGCTGCTGCCAGTAGGCCAGCGCCTCCGGCCACTGGGCGCGAATCTGCTCGCTCAGGATACCCTGCCACTCGCCCTGGTGAATCTCCCGCAGCCGCGCGTCGAGTTGGAGGGGCAGGCCCGCTTGTTCGACCAGGGGTTGTGCCGTCTCGCGAGCGCGGGCCAGGTCGCTGCTATAGATGGCATCGAACCCAAGCGGGGCCAACTGCGCTGCCGTGGCACGGGCCTGGGCGCGACCGCGTGCATTCAACGGGGGGTCAAGCTGCCCCTGATAGCGCCCCAGCACATTCCACTCGGTCTCTCCGTGGCGTATCAGATAGAGGGTCGTCATGCGTTCCCCGCTTCAGGAAGGTCGTGCTGCGCCCGATACTCTGGGAGGGTCACGATAGGGGGTCGCTTCTGGTCGGAGATCGCCTGCTCCTGGAGGCTGAAATGCTGCGGCTCATAGCGGATGATCTTCATGGTGCGATTTATCTCGTTCAGGAGCATTACCTCTTGCCGCTCCTCCAGGTGGTTGATCATCACCTGAATGATGGCAAAGGCCATGCGGCTGAGTGCCCCCAGCGGCTGATTATGATGGACCCGGCGACGCAGGTCTACTTGGGCGATGCCGGTGATGCCATGCTGCTCTACTAGGTCCAGCAAGAGCCCCATCTCTACTCCGTAGCCCGTATAGAAGGGCAGACGCTCCAGCGCCGTGCGCCGCCCCGCGTACTCGCCCGCGAGCGGCTGGACAACGCCCGAGAGCTCTGGGTAGAAGAGATTGATGAGAGGGCGAGCCACCAGCTCCGTCACCCGCCCGCCCCCCCCGGCCTGCAAGGTGTCGCCCACCTGAAGCGGGCGGCGATAGAAGCCCTTTACATAGTGGACCGTAGGCCGGTGCAGGAGCGGGCCAAGGAGGCCGTACACAAAGCGGGGGTGGATATTCACGATGTCCGTATCGACCCAGGCGATCAGATCCCCCTGAAGCACATGCAGGCTTTTCCAGAGGGCCTCGCCCTTGCCGCGAAAGGTGCCATGCTGGGGCAGGATGTCGCTGTGCTGGTAGACGGGCACGCCTAGCTCGCGTGCAATCTCGACCGTGTAATCGGTGGAACCCGAGTCGATGAGCACGATCTCGTCCAGCAGCGGAAAGCGCTCCATGAGGCTCTCTTTAATGGTGCGGATCACCGTGCCAACGGTTTTTTCCTCGTTTAGAGCGGGCAGGCCCAGGCTGATCGTCAGCCCCTGCGCCTCCTTGAGGGCCACCAGGCGGGCCAGATCGTCGAATTCCTCGCTGTGGAAGGTGTTTTCCGCAAACCATTTGTCCACGATCACGGAGGTGGGCGTCGCCGGGAGCGGCTCGTCCGTCGGCCAGTGGTGAAGGTTGTGCAGCGGCGCAGGGTGGTGACTCTTGACCACCACGATTGGCCCAAGCTGCGCCTCGTGTAGGTGGCGGACCCGTGCGCCGATAGTGCGTAGCTCGCTATCCCCTTCGGCCTCGGGCACATTCAGCACCACGAGATCATGTCGCCTGGCCTGAGCAAAGAGCGCCGATTCATCAGCACCCGCCTCCTTCAGGTCCTGCTCGATCCACGAGGTACCCTGACTGAGACGGACCATCTCCTGATAGATGCGTTGATCCGCAGCAGTGGGTACCTCGGGCGGCGCATGAAGCCGTGTGATCTGTGCATCGGAGCCCGTTGCCAGTGACAAGGCCACCTCCAGCGCCAGAGGAGCCTCCGGGCTGCTGTAGAGCGGCAGGAGGATGTGCTTGACCTGCGCTGGGACCCCGCTAATGAGCAGCACATGGCAGCCGAGGTGGGTAAGGAGCTTGTCAATGCCTATCGAGAAGAAGGGACGTGCGCCTTCGGCTTGCCAGGGAAGCACCACGACATCGACCTGTTCCTCGCGCACCAGCCGCGCCAGCGCCCGCCACGGTTCGTAATCCACGCGGATCCGGGGGCGCACCAGCAGCGGGGCATCCCCGGCTTCCGCTTTTAGGGCCGCCAGAACCCCACGCAAGTGCTGGGCGGCCTGGGTCGCGGTGCTGAGCGACTCGCCCTTGGCGACACGCACCAACCCGACCAGC
>JACCSL010000831.1 GCA_013812995.1 Ardenticatenales bacterium
CGGGGGATTATCTCTGGACCATGCTCCAGACGGGGCAACTTCTGGCACTGGAGGTTACGACAGGGAAGGTCATCGCCCGCGCCGCCGGGGTCGAGCTTGACCTCAACAGCGCCTCCCACCTCCAACAGCCCGTCCTGGTGGGGGAGTATCTCCTCGTGCCGATTGATTTCTTGATTCTGGGTTTCAAGATGGAGGAGCAACCCTAGCCCTTATGGACATGCGCTCCCCCCTCGCGCGCCTCCGCCCCACCCTGACTGCCCTGCTCTCCTTCCTCTGGGCGTTCTCCTTTGGCGCATTGAGGGAGTTTGTCGGGGCGGATCTGCGGCAAGGGATGATGGACCTGCGGGGCCTCTCCAGGGTCACGCGCGGCCTCATCTACCTGGGCTTTGGACTCCTCTTCCTGATGGTTGCCCTGCTGCTCTTTAACGATCTGTGGCGTGCGCGCTTCGCTTTGCATCCTCTTCTCAGTGGCACCCCTGGACGGGGCTCGCTCATCCCCGAGGCGCTCATTCCGGCCACGCTCTTCCTGCTGACGATGGCGTGGAGCTTTGCCCTGACGGGGGCGCTGCACAGCCACCCGGTCATTCGCCTGGGGGTCCTGACGCTCTACGCGCTCTCCCTGCTACAGTGGATGGCCTCGGTGTTGGGCATCAGCGGGCCAGGTGACCTGCTGCTTCTCTGGGGATCGCTCGCGGCGGTGCTGTTGTTGTTTGGCCTGCGCTGGCGTGCCGCCCCCCATCCGCCCTTGGAGTTCGTTGCCCTTCTTCTCCCTGTCTCTATCGCCTTTACCCTCATTCAGGCCAACGGCGTGGCAATTGATCAAAGCTCTGGGATCCCGCTCGGCCTCCATACGTTGCACGGTAATATCATTTTTTATGCCTCGCTCATCTTCCCCCTGCTCCTCCTGGTGGGCATGGACATTGCGCTCTTTGCCTACCAGGCGGCCAGTTGGACAACGGAGATTGTTCAGGCCCGTCTGTCCAGAGCGATAGCGGCGCTGCTACTTTTTTTGCTGCTGGGGTGGCGGCTCACCACGGTTCTGCGCGAGGCACTGGCGCAAATCGCCGAGGATTCCTTCCGTGCTACCTCTCTGGGCTATCTTGGTGCTCTGGGGGTTCCGCTGCTCGCGCTCCTTGTTTGCTGGGGGGTCAGGCGGCTTCTTCCCGCCACCACACTCCTTGACGCTGAAACGCTCTCGGAGGTGGCCGAACGCTATGCATTGCCCCTCATCCTCGCCTATAGCCTGCCTCTGCTGATGATCTTTGCCACGCTGACGCTGGTCAAGGCCACGCTGATCTTCGTTCACTTCCCGGCACTCTATCCTTCCATCCGCGCCCTCAGCGATTTCCTTTTTGCGCTGAGTGATCGTCTGCACGCAGGCGTAGATCCCTGGCAGGTCACCCTGGCGCTGCTTGCCGTGGCGAGTGCTCCCTGGCTGGCACGACGCGGCTCGCAGGCCCTCGCGCTCTACCTGGGGCTCTTTGGCGCGCACTTTCTATGGCTGCGGGCGACCACCCCCGGCTACCTGCTGAGCGCGCTGACCTGGCAGGGAGATGCCTTCGTTGATTTCTGGTGGGTGCTTCTGTTGGTGGGATCCGCGAGTGTCTGGCTGCGACGTGGCGAGTTGACGG
The DNA here is from genome assembly GCA_013812995.1 of Ardenticatenales bacterium. GTDB lineage: Bacteria > Chloroflexota > Anaerolineae > Ardenticatenales > Ardenticatenaceae > JACCSL01. The sequence continues at coordinate 1,632 of JACCSL010000831.1, forward strand.
ACGACCGGGTTGCGCGCCTTTTCTTGCTAACCCTCTTGACCGGGTTGCTTCGCCAGACAAACTTCATCGAGAATCCTTTCAGCCCATTCCTTGCCTTTGCAGGGATAGGGTTCCTGGCATTTGGGCTTATCTGGGACGCGCTGACGGCGGGATCGTGGGCCAACGTGAGCACGCCGAGCCTACCGCGCAGCAGCCGTATCTTTCTCTACCTGGGCTACGTCCTGCTTACTGTCACCGTGGTCAACTGGGCGCTGACGACCCATGATCTGACCCTCGTTGGTCGCTTTACGGGCGCGGGCGCATTGGTTGGGTTGGATCTCTTCGGCAGACCCCTGCTTTATGCCCTCCTTGCCCTCGCCCTCTCCCAACCCGCCGCGCACCGACGGGAAGTAGAACAAGGACCCCCTGATGACCTTTAAAGAGTTGACCTACCTCTGGCGGGCGGACCTGTACCGCTATGCAGGCCGCGCTGATAACAAGAGCTTTTTCAAATATTGGTTGTTGGACCCCGGCTTTCAGTACACCTTTTACATGCGGCTATGTGGCTACCTCAAGAAAATTCAATCAAACCCTATAGCCAAACTTTTATATTTTCCCATTCTGCTTCTCTTCAAACATTATGAGTATAAATATGGGGTTCACATTCCAGCGCGCACACGGGTGGGCGCTGGGTTGTACATGGGCCATCCAGGGGCCATCTATGTTCATCCCGATGCCATCATCGGCAAGAACTGTAACCTCAGCCAATGCGTGACGCTGGGGCAATCCAATCGGGGCGCGCGTCAGGGATATCCCGTTGTCGGCGACAATGTGTACATCGGGCCAGGGGCGAAGATCGTGGGAGGCGTGACGATCGGCAACAATGTTGCCATCGGCGCGAACTGTGTGGTCACCAAGGATATTCCCGACCAGGCCGTTGTGGTTGGGGTACCGGGACGGGTGATTTCCTATGAGGGCGTCGAGGGGTACATCGAGAACATCGACTATGAGAGGGTACTGCGGTGAGCAGCAAACTGTTCTGGGCTTCCGTTGGCAGCATCGTTTATACCTATGTCGGCTACCCGCTCCTCCTGACCCTATTGGCCCGTACTCGACCACAGCCGCGCCCCTACGCGCCCATCCGCCCCACCGTGACGCTGCTCATCACCGCCTACAACGAGGAGGCCGTCATCGCGGAGAAGCTGGAGAATAGTCTCGCGCTGGATTATCCCCGCGAGCGGCTACAGATTCTCGTGGCGGCGGATGGCTCTGACGATCAGACGCCGGAAATCGTGCGTGGGTATGCGGCCCGAGGCGTAGAGTTGAGTTTTTCTCCGCCCCGGCGCGGGAAGATGGCAGCGATCAACCGCGCCATGCCACTGGCGCGCGGGGAAATCGTCGTTTTCTCCGATGCCAACAACCTGTATGATCCGACAACGCTGCAAGCACTTGTCAAACCCTTTTTCGACCCCGAGATTGGGGCGACCAGTGGGGCCAAGGTCATTCTCCGGGGCGATGGAGCTCTGGGCGAGTCGGAGGGACTCTACTGGAAGTACGAGTCCTTTGTGAAAAAACAGGAGACGCGACTGGATTCCTGCGCGGGCGTCGCTGGCGAGATCTTCGCCCTGCGCCGCCGCCTCTTCGAGTCGCCGCCTGAAGCGATTATCAACGATGACTTCTACATGGCGATGCGCCTCATCGGGCGCGGCTACCGCGTTGTATATGTGCCGGAGGCGCGCTCCGCCGAGCGAGTTTCCCTCTCCGCAGAGGACGAGCGTGCCCGCCGTGCCAGGATCATCGCGGGACGATACCAGGCCATTGCGCTGGCCCCCAGCTACCTGCCGCTCCAGCGGCCACTGGTCGTCTGGCAGATTGTCTCGCACAAATTTTTGCGCCCGCTCGTTCCCTTCGCGATGCTTGGCGCGCTGGTTGCTAATAGTCAGGCACTGCTCTGGCCGCCACGCCAGGGCAAAGATGCCCTTTGGCGACTCGCGCCGCCCT
>JACCSL010000297.1 GCA_013812995.1 Ardenticatenales bacterium
AGCGTGATTGATGAGATGCCGCCCGGTCGCCAGCCCATTGTGACACGCACCATCACGCCGCACCAGCGTGAACGCGCTTATACCTACATTCGCCGCCAGATTCTGGAGGGACGACAGGCGTTCGTCATCTGCCCGCTCGTTGAGGAAAGTGACAAACTGGAGGCCAAGGCCGCCGTGGAGGAGCATCGCTTCCTCCAGCAGGAGGTCTTCCCCGAGTTCAAGGTGGGACTCCTGCATGGGCGGCTCAAGGCAGAAGAAAAAGAGGACGAGATGGGCCGCTTCTACCGCAACGAGAGCCAGATTCTGGTCTCCACCTCCGTGGTAGAAGTAGGCATCGACGTGCCAAACGCCACGGTGATGATGATCGAGGGGGCCAATCGCTTCGGGTTAGCACAGCTTCACCAGTTCCGGGGGCGCATCGGGCGAGGCCAGTGGCGCTCACTCTGTCTCCTCATGGCAGAGGAACCGCTGTCCACCGACGGAGAGCAGCGACTAAACGCGCTGGTCGAGAACTCGGACGGCTTCGCGCTGGCAGAGGAAGACCTCAAGATGCGTGGCCCCGGCGACTTCTTCGGCACCCGCCAGAGCGGGCTGCCCGAGCTACAGATGGCTCGCCTTGGCGACACCGTGACGCTCAGCCGGGCGCGGCAGGCCGCCCAGTGGCTTCTGGAGCAGGACCCGGAACTAACGCAGCCACAGCATCAGCTGCTCAGGGAGCAATCGCGCCGCTACTGGGAGAAGAAGCGCGGCGACGTTTCTTGAGCGTTGGAACGGAACGGCGAGCGTTGGAGCGAGGGGAGCAGAGGAGCAATAGTCGTTGTCGTTGTTCTATCGCTCCAACGCTCCAACGCTCTACCGCTTAACAAGCGCCTCCCGCAGCACAGCCATCGTCAACCCGCTCGTATCCCCCAGCCGTAGGTGGGCGTGGCCGACCCGCGCGGCGGGTCCAATGCCTATCGTGGCAAAGCCCCCGGCCAGGGCCGCGTCGATGCCACGCTCGGCATCTTCCACCACCACGCAGTTCCCTGGCGCGACACCCAATGCCTGCGCCGCGACGAGAAACATATCGGGCGCGGGCTTGGGGGGCAGGCCGAGCGTCCCGTCGAGGATGGCGGCGAAGTGCGCTGTAACCCCGAGCACCTCCAGCACCGGGCGCGCGTTCTGCGAGGCGGAGCCGACCGCCAGGGGAATCCCCGCTGCTTTCAGCTCTGCCAACAGCGGCGCAATGCCGGGCAACAGCCGGGCCTCCTCCAGCAAATCAAAGAAATAACGGTTCTTTCGCTCAAGCAACTCCGCTTGCTGCTCGGGGGAGACGACATGTCCTGCGAAGAGCAGTGCCAGCGATTGATAACGCGTCGCCCCGCGTAGCTGCTCGTTTCTCTCGCGTGAAAAGGGCATTTCCTCCTCTGCCATTAGCCGAACCCAGCTCTTGTAATGCAATTCAGCGGTATCCGTCAGAACACCGTCCAGATCGAAGATAACGGCTTTTAGGGACATGGTAAGAATCTCTTTGCGGGGTGGCCCTCTCCCCGGCCTTCGGCCGCCCCTCTCCCGAAATCGGGAGAGGGAAAGGAAGGGTTAATTATTTTGCGGGTTCTGGTGGAGGGTGAGGATGGTTTGGAGGATGGCGTCTAGCTCTTGGAGCACCTGATCGTTGGTGAAGCGGAGTACGGTGAGGCCGTGGGCGCGGCATTGTTCATCGCGTTCCAGATCATTTTCTTGCTGGGAAGGCTCGGCGTGAATGGGGCCATCAAGCTCTATGACCAACTTTAACTCAGCGCAGAAGAAATCGAAGATGTAGGAGCCCCAGGGGTGCTGCCGCCGGAAGCGAAGCCCCGCTACCTGCCCTCGCCGCAACGCTGCCCACAACCGTTGCTCGGTCACTGTCATACACTTCCGCAGCTCCTGCGCCCGCCGCTGAATCTCTGGCGATGTCCGCATCCAGATGCTGCCATTTCCATCCTGATACACAAATCCTCCAATGAAAATTCCCTTCTGAGGCTTCCAAAAACAACTCGCCTAATATGCTACCCGGCCCGCTCCCCACTCCGCTTCGCTCAGTGGCCCCTTCCCCGATTTCAGAGGAGGGGAAGAGCACGTAATGCTGGAAAAAGAACGCGCTTATCTCAAAAACAGAGCTTTTTGCGTCTAGCACAAAACTCCATCTCGAAACCCCCTCTCCCGAAATCGGGAGAGGGGGCCGCCGAAGGCGGGGGGAGAGGGCCATCCCGCAGAGTGGTGCCGATTTTTGAACCGCCCCAATTAGGGATGTCCTTTCCTCTACTGTTGCATCAACATCTGTACAAGACTATCAATTGCATTCTCGGGTAGGTTGTTAAAGGCGGGCATGGTGGGAGCAAATCCCTCTACCAGATGAGCACCAGGGCTCACAACACTCTCATATATATACTCTTCTGGTGTTGTTGCTTCGCCTGTGTAATTGGGCCTCAATGCGTTGGACTGCTGTCTCGCTCATACCATTATGGGTAGGCCCAACTACGCCTGTTGAGCCCGCCAGGTCAAGTGTGTGGCATGCCGTACAGCCATTCGCCCTGTAGACCTCCAATCCAACCTCAATAGGATCGACGAGGATCGCCGAGGTAGGAGTAATTGTTGGTATAGTGGTGTGTACTACGCTGGGAGCCTGGGTGGGCACTGTTCCCGAGCCACCCAGCAACCCTCGTCCCAGGAAGCCCACTATCGCCAGTAATGCCACACCTCCGAGCACCCAACCCACCGGAAAGGCATTGCCAGTTCGGGGTTCTGTCCGTGCTGTCGGTCGGGGTGGAGTGGGAATAGACTGCTTCGGTGCGAGTTGCTCGGTGGGAATGTCTGCCGGATTGGGGCGCGGAGGAACCTGTTCGGTAGGAGGCAGGGAGGCAACCTTGCGCGTTCCTTGACCCTTCCCTGTGGCAGGCGGGGAACTCGCGATCTCGGTGGGGGGAATCTCCCGCATGGATTCAGCCATTTCCGTGGGAGGCACAGGCGACTTGACCACCACGGCAGCAGGGGCAGCGGGAACCTTGCCCGCCGCACCCACACTAGGCAGAGCTTGGACCAACGCACCGGCGGTAGCGTAGCGGTCGTTGCGCTGCTTTGCCATTGAGCGATCAATGATTTGCTGAGTCTCAGCGGGTAGATCAGGAGCTACATCGTTCAGGCGCGGGATGGGGTCACTGATGTGGCGCAGAGCCATCCCCATCGGCGTGTCCGAGTCGTAGGGCAGTTGCCCCGTCAGCATCTCGAAGAGAATAGCCCCCAACGCATAGATGTCACTGCGCGCATCCAACTTCTTTTCGCCCCGCGCCTGCTCCGGGCTCATATAGGCGGGTGTGCCCGTAGCAACGCCCGTTTGACTGAATTGCTGGCTCACCTCGGTGAGTTTCGCGATACCGAAATCTGCAATATAAGGCGCGCCGCGCTGGTCAAAGAGGATGTTGCCCGGCTTCAGGTCGCGGTGAATGATGCCGCGCTCGTGCGCCTCATCCAGCGCAGGGGCCAGCACGGCCAAAATAGACCGCGCTTCTTCCAACGAGAGCCGCCCCCGCGCCAGCCGCTCGGCCAGCGAGCCACCCGCCATGTAACGCATGACGAAGTAGGGCTGTCCTTCCTCCTCGCCAAAATCGTAGACGGGGACGATGGCCGGATGCTCCAGCGCCGCGATGGTTTCGGCTTCTTGGGTGAAACGCTCTCGGAAGGTGGGATCGTGCAAGAACTCGCGCGGGAGCACCTTGAGTGCCACCTCGCGCTTGAAGTGGGGGTCGTGTGTTAGATAGACCGTCGCCATCCCCCCACGTCCCAATTCCCTTTTAACCTCATAGCGTCCAATTGTTTTCGGAATCATCTCTTTTCAATCCAAAGAATTCGTCGGGTCCGCAATCATAACTGTGCTCCATACGATAGCGCAATCCCCTTCCCCCGAAATCGGGGGAGGGGGCGGCCAAAGGCCGGGGGAGAGGGCCTCCACCCTGTTGCACAGACAGCCCGCAGATGGTAGCATACCGCCCACACAACGCCATTGGATAAATCACACCATGCTACGAATCATTGCCGGAACCGCCGGGGGGCGGCGCATCGAGTCCCCGCCCGGCCAGGACCTGCGCCCCATGATGGACAAGGTGCGCGCAGCCCTCTTCGATATGCTCTGGCACTTTGATGCCATTCAGGGCCGCGTCCTTGATATGTACGCGGGCAGTGGCGCGGTCGGCATGGAGGCGCTCAGCCGGGGCGCGGACTTCGCGGATTTCATCGAGTTCAACTCGACCAGCGCCCGCACCATCCAGAGTAACCTGGAAAGCATCGGTTTAGCCGCGCAGGGCCGCGTGCACCGCCGCAAGGCGGAGGATGTCATCGCCAAGCCCGCGCTTCTGGGCTTCGCTGGCCCCTATAACCTCATCAGCATCACGCCGCCCTATGAGGAAGTGGACTATCCGACGCTGGCCCAGAAGGTCGCGGCCAGTACGCTGGTGGGGCCTGGCACGGTCGTCATCTTCGAACACTCCAAGTATGTCGAGATGGCCGAGGCGATTGGTCCCCTCGTGCGGCTGCGCGACCGCCGCTACGGTGGCACGCGGATTTCCATCTACGAGTTCCCCCTTGAAAGCGACGACACAGAGGACGAAGGACATGACGATGTAGACGACGAAGGGAGCGACGAGTGACCAAAGCGATCTACCCTGGTACCTTCGACCCGATTACCTATGGGCAGATTGACATTGCCCACCGGGCCACCGAGCTCTTCGACGAGGTCGTGATTGCGGTCTATGCGCGCCCCACCAAGAACGAGTTGTTTCCCATTGAGGAGCGCCTGGCGATGGTGCGCGAGACGTTCAAGGATCAGCCTCTCATCAGCGTGGCGGAATACGATGGGCTGACCGTTGATTTTGCCCGCGCTGTCGAGGCCAAGGTGATTGTG
>JACCSL010000845.1 GCA_013812995.1 Ardenticatenales bacterium
GGTAAGCGCCTCCAGGCCGAAAACGTGGACACGTTCCCCGGCAAACTTTTCCTTCTCGCTGTCCCACGGGAAGAAAATCGTAACATCGAACTCCACAGGCTGCCCCGATGCGGGCAACCTTAGCCACTCGGCCTCGTGCGTACCCGTGACATGCGCCTCCTCCCACACCCCCTGGGGACCAATGACGATGTGCTGGAGATCAAAGTGGATATCGGGAAAGGCTGTCAGGAGCCCTGTGTAGAACTGTGTGGCTCCCGCGTGCCCCCGCCAGAGATCGCCGGTCTGGACAATCTCGTAGACGCAATCATCGGTGAGCGTCGCCAGAAGGCCCGGAATGTTGCGATTGTCCTCCGCAATGGAATGGGCCATCCACTCGCGGCGTATCTGCTTGTACAACTCGGGCGTTATCTCACGACGGATCTGCGCCACGACGGGCTTATTACTCATCGACATCCTCCCCTAAAAAAAGGCCCTCGTCGTCTACGTCGGAAGGGCCATCGCCTCAGTGACGGTATCCGCCAGGCTCATGGCCTGCCCCGCCGCCCAGTGCTCGTCGAAGGCTGACGGGGTAAGGGCCGCGCGGGTGGCAGCGACCCAGGCCAACCCCGTCAGATGTAAGGCCGCTCCCTGGGGGGTGTCTAACTCCTGATTGAGTTTCAGCCCCTCACGGAACAGGGTAGCGGTCTGCTCACACTCCCCAAGATATTGCAGGGTGAAAGCCAGGTTGCCCGTGAAACCGCTGGTGAACCACTTGTTCTCCATTTTTTGGCAGCGGATAGTCATTTTCGGCGCGCGTCCGCTTCCCATCTTGTTCAAAATCACAGCGAGGCCGAAGGTAGATTCGAGGGCTCGGAAGGTTCCCAGAGCCTTGTACTGCCCTCGATGTCGGTGAAGAGGAATGTGATCGTACTCATCGGGCGGGCAGACATGACATAAGACCTCTCAAAAAGGATGAGCAGCTGCTATGGGGGACGCAGCTGCTCAAACTTTAGCCCTCCCACGATGGCAGGACAAGTTTCAGTAGGAGGGGCGCTAGAGAGTTTAGGGCGCGATATTATCAGTCAATAGCTCAAATGTATCGCTCACCCCATTGACAGTCACTGTGTAGGTCCCTGCCTTGAGCCCCACAACCTCTAGCGGGATGATGGCTTGGCCGGGCGTTAGGGCCATCGTACACATCGCTTCGGTGGGACGCTGTGTGGCAACCGTGACGAAGAAGGTGTTCCCCTCACGCCGCTGGGTGATCTCTCCCACCGTCGTGCAGCCATCGGCCAGCATCCCCTGCGCGATGACCTGAATCTGAACTGGGAAGGATTCCAGCGTGAGAATATCGAGGCTCTCGACCTGCATCTCGCCGATGGTCATCTCCCCCTCGGGGGCGGGCGGCTCCGCAACGGGCGTATCGTCCGAGGAAACGGGTGCATCGTTGGGGTTGGCTGGCGGCGCGCTTCCCCCGCAGGCGACCAGAACGAGCAGCAAAAAGAGCAGCAAGGGCGTGAGGCGAAGTGGTTTGCTATAGCGAGTCATGGATGTTCCCTCGTCATTGTTGGACACAGGTCAGATGAATTGTAAAGAGCTGCTGCTCCGGCGTGAGGGGGCAGGCAGAGATAGGCTGATCGGCGGGGCACTGCACGTCAGCGGTGGGCTGCCATTGCACATCTGCCATGCAGAGGCGATTCTCCTGGCGAAAGCCCAGCAGGGAGCCCGTGGGACCATCCGCGACGTACCGTGTATCCTCCAGCCAGCCCTGGCCCTTGAGCATCTCGTGCAGCGTGATGGTGGCGTCCGCGAAGGTACCAACCTGCACCCCGTTCCCCCGAATCTCCAATTGGCAGCCCGTGCCGGAACGGGTGGTAATCATATCCCTGAACGGTACCTCGCTCATCGTCGCCTCGCTGCCGAATGCGTCGGACATCGCGGCGCTCAGTGCCTCGCACTCGGCGCTGTCCAGCGGGTTGAGGAGCGAGCTTGAAGCGAGCGTGGGGTCGGTGCCTGTCGTCGTCTCGGGCCTGGGTAGGTTGCGGTCATTCGTGGGCTCCGAGGCCGGGGTGCTCTCAGGGGCCGCGCAGGCCAGGAGCAACAGGGCCAGCAAGGTCAGTCCTGTCAGACGATAGATCGAAAAACGACTGTGTTCTCTCATAAACTTCTCCTCATGGTCATGGTAGCTCCTTTCCCCCTAGCATCTTGCACGCCAGGAAGCTGTAGGGATAACGTCATTTAACCCATCAGCCACTTGCCGGGGGAAGCAGGCAGGCGTAGGATAAGTGTTATGATTCATACCGAAAAACTGACCAAACAATTTGGAAATTTTACGGCTGTCGAAGAGCTCACCCTGGACGTGGCCCCAGGGGAACTCTTCGCCCTGCTCGGCCCCAATGGCGCGGGCAAAACAACCACCGTCCGAATGCTCGCCTGCCTGATTGGTCCCACCAGTGGCAAGGCAACAGTGGTGGGCCGCCCTCTCGTCGAGGGGTGCGACGAGATTCGGGCGCGCGTGGGACTGCTCACGGAGGCACCCGGCCTCTATGAGCAGCTCAGCGCCTGGCAGAACCTGCTGATCTTCGCCAACCTCTACGGGGTGGAGAAGCCCGAGGCACAGGTAGAAAAATACCTGCGCCTGCTGGAGCTGTGGGATCGGCGCAACGAGCCAACAGGCGGCTTCTCCAAGGGAATGAAGCAGAAGGTGGCCATCGCGCGGGCGCTGCTGCACGAGCCGGAGTTGCTCTTTCTGGATGAGCCCACCAGCGGCCTGGATCCCAGCGCGGCGAAGGTCGTGCGCGATTTCCTGGCAGAACTCAAGCAATCCGGGCGCACGATTCTCCTGACAACGCACAATCTGGATGAGGCGGAGCGACTCGCGGACCGTATCGGCGTGCTGAACCGGCGGCTCATCGCGCTGGACACCCCGGAGCAACTGCGCCGCCGCCTCTTCGGGCGGCACACGCTGGTGCGGCTGGCCGCGCCCGAGCCCGCGCTGGCGGAGATCGCGTGCGGTGTGGCGGGCGTTCAAAAGGTGACGTGGAATGCCTCAACGCTGGTGGTTTCGCTCAACGACCCGGACGTGGAGAACCCTGCGCTGATCGCGGCGCTAGTAGGGGCGGGGGCGCGCATCCAGGCGGTCACAGAGGAGCGGGCAACGCTGGAGCAAATCTATCTGCAACTCATCGGGGAGGAAGGCGAATGAACCAGCGACGCATCAAGACCATCATTGGCAAGGAGTGGGCTGAGACGATTCGCAACAAGACGATCACGGGCACCTTCGCGATGCTTCTCGTGGTATTCACCCTGATGCCGCTGGGCTTCGCCTTCGGGATGCCGCTGCTGATTGGCGATGAGATCACCAAGGACCCGGACGTCGAGATGCTGAACGAGCTCCTGGTGGAGATGTTCCCGCAATTTGCGGCGTTGAGCATCATAGAACAGTTCCAGGTCTTCATGCTGCGCCAGTTCCTGCCGATGTTCCTGCTGGTCCCCATCATGGGGGCAATGAGCATCGCGACCTACAGCATCATCGGGGAAAAAACCTCGCGCAGCCTGGAGGCACTGCTCGCCACGCCGATTCGCACCGATGAGCTGCTCCTGGCCAAAAGCATCGCGGCGGCGCTGCCCAGCGTTGGCGCGACCTGGGGAGCCTTCCTTGTGTTTGCCCTGGCGAGCAGGCTCCTGGGCGGTGCCGAGGTCGCGCGCTATGCGATTGACAGTGCTGCCTGGAGCATGATCCTTCTGATTACGCCCCTCGTCGCGTTCCTTGGCTTGGGGCTGGGTGTCATTGTCAGCTCGCGCGTGAATGACGCGCGCAGCGCTCAGCAGTTGGGCGGCGTACTGGTCCTGCCCATCGTGGGGCTGATGGTTGGACAGACCGCCGGTCTCTTCCTTCTGGGCGTGCCGCTGGTCATCATCGGCGCGGTGGTGCTCTTCCTGATCGACCTGGCGGTGATGGCGATTGGTGTCTCGCTCTTCAACCGTGAGGCGATTCTGACACGCTGGAAATAACTTTTCCTCTGGTACGGAGGCGCACAGATTATCCATGAGTCCATCCATGATGGGTCGCTATGAGATTCGGGGCGAGTTGGGGCGCGGTGGTATGGCGACGGTCTACCGCGCCTACGACCCGCAGGTGGGCCGCGAGGTCGCGCTGAAGGTTCTGCCGCGTGAGTTCCTCCACGATTCCAGCTTTCGCGCCCGCTTCCAGCACGAGGCGCACCTCGTCGCGGCGCTGGAGCAGTTTCCCGCCATCGTTCCCATCTACGATTTTGGCGAGGATCAGGGGCAGCCCTACATTGTCATGCGATTGCTCAGCCACTCGCTGGCCGACGTGCTGAAGAAGGGCGTACTCACCCCTGCGGAGGCGACGCGCATCCTCGCGCGCCTGGCCCCCACGCTGGATGGAGCACACCGCCTGAACATCATCCACCGCGACCTGAAGCCCGGCAATATTCTCTTCGACCAGAGCGCCGACCCCTACATCTCGGATTTTGGCATCGCCAAGCTGACGGAGGCGAGCCAGCACCTGAGCACCAGCGGGAGCATCTACGGCACGCCGGCCTACATGAGCCCGGAGCAGGCGCAGGGGGAGGTCAAGCTCGATGGGCGCAGCGACATCTACGCACTGGGCGTCATTCTCTTCGAGATGCTGACGGGCAAACTCCCCTATGAAGCCGCCACACCGATGGGGCTGGCCCTCAAGCACATCAATGAGTCGGTGCCACGTATCCTCGATGTGAACCCAACGCTGCCGCGCGGCTGCCACACGGTCATCACGCAGGCGATGGCAAAGAAACGCGAGAAGCGTTATCCCACCGCCCAGGCCCTGATCGAGGCGCTGGAGCAGGAAACGGCGGGCAAACCCTCACGAAAGTCACGTAAATCCAAGGGGGCCGCCGCGCCGTCTGCCCCGCTTGCCCCCACGGAGATCGTCCGAGACACAGTGCCGCCCACCGTGATTCTGGAAACACCGCCCCCGACTCCCCCC
>JACCSL010000849.1 GCA_013812995.1 Ardenticatenales bacterium
CCCTTACCCGAGCCTCCCTCTGTTTCCTCTTTCTCTTCACCCTTGATTCCAAGATCACTCTCGGTAATCCCCCACCCAAACATACAGAAAGTAGCCAGATTCGGATATCGGGTGTCGATAAAGTCCCACAGTAGTTCCGGATTAATATTCATCTGCCTGACCCACTTGTGGAAGAGCTTCAGGAAGATGTCGCCATAGTTCATCCAATCTTCGCGTTGCTGCTTCTCCAGTTTGTGGTACTTTTTGTTATAGTGCTCCCCATAGAGATCGCTCACGGGTGCCGTCAGCGTGTCTACCGCCCCGGTCATCTTCTCGCTGGCCTTTATCAACAACTTGCCCTTTACCGGCACCTTTTCCTCGTCCAGCAATGGCTCCTTCTCGGGATCCTTTGTGATGCGTTTCGCCTTCTTCTTTTCCTCCTTTTCTCTCTTTTCTTCTCGCTTCATTCCCTCCTTTTCTCTCTTTTCGTCCCGCTTCTTCTCGTTCTTCTCCTGCTTCTTTAGGAATTTTTCGTCTTTTTTCTCTGCTTTTCTAATTGATGGGGAGATAAGAGGCGTTTTTTCGTCGATCTCCGCCATCAGTTCGCGCTCCGCCTCTTCGAAGAGGTAGTTCGGATTCTCGATGAAGCGCTCAAGATCCTGGAGGGCCTGGGGCCTATGACCTATTTGCTCCTCCGGCATTGTCCACCCGCGAGATGGACCTCCCACTGGAGTGCTGGATGACGACACGATGGGAGCGAACGGATTCGATGGCTCAAGGATGGGGGAAGAAGAAGAAGGTTGTGGACGAAGGCTAGAAGAGCGGGGTGGAGTGATTGGTGCCGAAAAGGGGGATGGATGAAGGTTGGAAGAGGGAGATGTGCTGTTTCGCCTCGGACTGCTTGGCTGGAAGGAGCCGAGGCCAAAAGGATCCCACGCATCCTTTTCTTCTTTGCTCTCCTTCGTTATTGCTTTGAACTCCTCCACCGTCGTCGCACCGCCATACAGCTGTTGGGCCACTTGGCTGACCTCAAAGGGTTGCCCAAGGCCACACAGTTTTTCGACAAGCGTCTTATGGTCAGCAGACCAATGACCGCCCAGCCCCTCAAGCGCTTCTTTGACATATCGAACCGCAGCAGCGGGCTGATAAGCTTTGGTGAGGTTCCCATCGGGGTAGATTTGGCGCTGGATCGCCTCGCCCGGCCGCACATGGGGAGAGGCGTTGGCGAGGCGCGGCCCTGTCAGGAGACGCTGGACAAACTGGTTGCCATGCGTCCGCTGGAGCGCCAGAATCGTGCTGGGGCTGGCCTTGCCCGGGTCTGTGATCGCCTGGTACAGCGTCGAGGGGCCAATTTCCGGCTGCTTGGTGTCCAGCAGAGATACAGGATCGGGCGGCTGCTTGGCAGCTGAGGTGGATGCTTTTTTTGCTTGGGAGGAATCCATAAGTCTCCTGGGTACATGGGAGTCAATGGTTTTCAGCCGACTGTCAAAGCACAATTGGGCGAGATTTCTCTCTAAGAGCGCCACCCCACCGAAGCAATTTGTCACAAGTTTAACCCGTGCATTTCTTGTGACCTTCTGGTAGTACTCTGGCTGACCCTTGTTCAAGCTCAATTTACCAGAAGGCCCCAGGCTAGCATGCCGCCTAATGCCCCATACCGCCTTTGGCATCGCAGAATGACGGGTAGCTCGGACCGCATTTGTAGACAGCCAGTTTCCTTAAGTTGTTACCGATAGCCTAAGATATCAGATATCACGTCAGATATCAATGGCTTGATGCGGTTACAGTCCTTATGACCTATCAACCACAGGTTAAAAAGCGAGGGGATCATGAGTCTACGATGGGGAATCTTACTGACAATGGTGGTAATGGTGCTACTCCTGGCCGTGCCCGTCTCCGGACGAAGCCGCCCGCCCGCTGTGCCACAACGTACAAGTGATATTGCTGGCTGCCCGGTTTTCCCGGATGACAACATCTGGAACACCGCTGTTCACACCCTGCCCGTGGACGCGAACTCTGCCGCCTACATCAATACCATCGGTGCCACGCGAGGCTTTCACATGGACTTCGGCTCCGGACTGTGGGACGGGGGACCCATCGGAATTCCCTATGTGGTGGTGCCCGGTACGCAGCCCAAGGTACCCATTACCTTCGAGTACGCCGACGAGAGCGACCCCGGCCCCTACCCCATCCCGCCCAACGCGCCCATCGAGGGTGGCCCGGACAGCGGCGGGGATCGCCACATCCTCGTGGTAGATAAGGACAACTGCCTGCTCTACGAGGTTTTCTTGGCCTACCCGCAATCCGATGGAAGCTGGCAGGCAGGCTCGGGCGCGATCTACGATCTCAGTTCCAACGCCCTGCGCCCCGATGGGTGGACCTCGGCGGACGCGGCGGGCTTGCCCATCCTGTCGGGGCTCGTGCGCTACGACGAGGTCGCGGCGGGCGAGATCGCGCACGCGCTGCGCTTCACGGTGCCGCAGACGCGTGATGCCTACGTCTGGCCCGCGCGCCACTTCGCCTCCAGCCTCACAGACTCCCAGTACCCGCCGATGGGGCAGTACTTCCGCCTGCGCGCCACCTATGACATCTCAGGCTACTCGCCGGAGATGCAGGTGATCCTGCGCGCCCTCAAGAAGTACGGGATGATCCTGGCCGACAATGGCTCCGCCTGGTACATTTCCGGCGTCCCGGACGAGCGCTGGGACAACGACATGCTCCACGAGCTGGACGCGCTGCGCGGCTCCGATTTTGAGGCCGTGGATGTCTCGTCGCTCATGGTGGACCCGGACTCGGGACAGGTGCGCGGGAGCAGCAGCGTACAGGACAAGTTTCTCTACCTGCCACTGGCTCTACGCTGAAAACGAGTTATCCCCGGCAATCATGGTCACGAAATCGCCAGGATCGCGTTGAAGCCGCCGTAGCCATCTACCGCTTTCTTGAGGTTCTCCGGGTCGTCCAACCACTGCGCCTCGTCGATGAGGAACTTGTAGTGGTAGCGACCTGTCGGCGGCGAGCGCATCTCCGTCACCCAGACACCCGACTCGCGCTGCGACATGGGCTGCGCGAGCGGGTTCCACTCGTTCCACTCCCCGATCACGCTAACCTGCGTGGCGCGTGGCTCGTGGAAGATAAAGCGCACAGTGCCATCCGACACCTGCGGGGAGAGATGACCGCCCTCGTAGTGCCCGTAGAGCTCGTGCAGCGCAGCGGCCACCGCCTTGCCAGGCACCACCACGCCATAGCCCTGCTGATACTCGGGCACGCTGGGCAGCCGCTGTGCGGTCGCGATGAGAAGCTCCTTGACACGCCGTGCCGTTAGCTTGGGATTGGCCTCCAGCATTTGAGCCACCACGCTGCTAACGATGGGCGCGGCGAAACTCGTACCGTCCACATGCTGGTAGAAGGGGGAGACGAACTTGTTGGCGATGAGTTTCTGGAGGACCGCCATGCGCATGGCCTCCACGGGCTCATCCAGAATGTCGGGGTCCAGGTTCAGGTCGTGCAGGCGGGAGGCGAGATGTTCGGGCAGCTCCTTGTCCTTCATGCGGTAGAGGCGGTCCAGAATCAGGTTCTGCTCGGCGGTTGGGGTGCCAGGCAGCACCGGGGCTGCCAGCCAGATGCTCGGCGCGATCAGTTCTGGCTTGAGTACCTGCTGCCCGATGCGCCCCCAGTTGGAGTGCCACATACGATCCGTGGCAGGGTCCAGCGAGTTGCGATCATCCAGCCCACCGACGGTGATGGCGTTGGTGGCCGAGGCAGGGGGGCAGAGATCGTCTCGACCCAGATTCCCCGCTGCCGCCACAACAACCACTCCGTCATCAACGAGGTGGTTCACCAGTTCGTTCAACTCACAGTCGGGGCGTAGTCCCTCATCCCCACCCACACTAAGATTCACCACCTGGATGCCGTACTCGCGCCAGTGGTCGACCAGCCAGCGCAGCCCACGCAAAATATCGACCTCGTTGATGCACATCTGCGGGTCGCTGACCTTGACGAGGAGCAGCTTGGCCTCATTCGCCAGCCCGGCATAGTACCCATCCGAGAGATAGCCATTGCCCGCCGCCACCACGCTCGTCATCATACCGTGCCACGAGGTCAGGCGCGGCACCGAGAAATCGGCCCCCACCATTACCTCTTCCATCGTCGCATCCACAAAATCGAGGATACGATTCTCGGGCTGGGTCAGGTCCGGGTGGGGATAGAAGCCGGAGTCGAGGAAGGCCATCTTGACCCCGCGCCCGTGGTAGTGCGGATTGGCTCGCAGCCGGATGCCGGAGGGCAGGGCGTGTGGCTCCCCCTGTCCATAGATGGGATGGTCCGCCAACTCGCGCGGAATATCTGCTGTGGCACGGGTCAATCCTGCCTGCGGCACTGTCTCATGGACGCAGGACGGGCACGCGCCGTCTGCACGCCGCCAGGCGGGGTGTTTGTCTCGCAGGGTGCGGATAACGCGACGGTCCATCTCCCAATGTTTCTCGAAGAGCGCCGTCGCCACCACGCGACGGCAGATGGGGCAGACGGTCTCCTGCGCACGCGGCCAGGATTGCAGCACGGGTCGCGCCCCGCGCTCCTCCTGGAGCGCGAGAATCTCGGCAAGCTGGGGCGGCTGTTTCAGTGCCGAGGGCAGCGCCACCCAGAGCGCCGCCGCCGCGCTGGCAAAGCGTACCGTGTCCAGCAATTCCATCCCGTCCAGGATGCCATGAATGATGCCCGCCTTGAACACCTCGCCCGCGCCCATGCGGTCCAGCGGCGGCAGCGGGTAGGGTAGAACCTCCAACCACTCGCCCTCCGGGGTAAGTACCGCCACCGCCTCCGGCCCGCGCGTCATCAAAAGGGTTGCCGTCGTGTTTCGCTCGCGGAGTTGCTGAAGCTGCGTGCGTGGT
>JACCSL010000888.1 GCA_013812995.1 Ardenticatenales bacterium
GGGGAGAGGGCTTCGCTGGCACGCTTCCCCTCTTCCAAACCACAAATTCCGTCAGAAGCAGAAATGTAAAACGTAAAACGTATTACGGCTTACGGCGTTTAGGGTCATCTATGTCGTTTACGTTTTACGCATTCCGTTTTACGCATTGCGAGGTACACGATGGCAGAAAACAAACATCGCAAGAATCTGTTGATTCTCTCGACGACGGCGACGGGGGGGAAAACCACGGTGGCGCTGGGGCTCATCACGCTGCTGAACGAGGTGGGGCGGCGAGTCTCCTACTTCAAGCCGGTGGCGCAGCGCATGGTCTACCCCGCTGACCATCGCGGCGACCGAGACAAGGCCATCTCGAAGACAGTGCTGGGCGAGTTGGCCGCGCTCAGCCCCACGGAGTCGCTCAGCATGGACGATGTGAAGCAATACTTTGCCGAGGGGCAGGGCGATTACTTCGCGGAACGCGTGGTCGAACTCTACCAGCAGATTCCGCCCGAGGCTGAGCTGGTGGTGGTCGAGGGGCTACAGTATGACGACAGTGCCGCCGCGCTCGCCTTTGAGGCAAACAGCAAGCTCGCCCATAGCCTGACTGCCGATGTTATCCTGGTGGTGGATGCCCACGCGCGCCAGGCGGAGGCACTGGAGGGAGACATCGAGGCGTTCCTCGCGCTCTATCGCGAGGCGGGGGTGTCGATTGGTGGCGTGGTACTGAACAAGGTCGAGGCGGACGCGGCGGGGAACACGGTCGTGCCTGCCAATGTCATCGAGGCGCTGGCGCGGCACGGAACCGCGCTCTTCGGGGTGGTACCCTTCGTCAGGAAAATTTCGGCCCCGCGCGTGCGCGACCTGATCGAACCTCTCCAGGCCACGGTGCTGCGCGGCGAGGACAAGCTCATGCGACGGGCCATGCGCCCCATCATCCTGGCGATGGGGGCCGCCAACGCGGTCGAGAAGCTACAGGGCGGGGATCTGGTGATTGTGCCGGGGGACCGCGACGATATTCTTATGATGACGCATCTCTACGAGCGCTCCGTGACGAAGCCCAACCTCGCGGGCATCGTGCTGACAGTGGGCTACCAACCCTCCGAGAGCATCATGCAGCTCATCGATGAGCAGGGCGCGGACACGCTGCCCATCCTGCTCGTCGAGAGCGACACCTTCACCACCAGCATTCTCATCCAGAAAAAGCGCGTCTACATCGAGGATGATGATTGGGAGAAGGTTCGCTGGTCGGTCCAGCTCATCGTGGAACATCTTGACCGGGAAAAGATTCTTGATTCGCTGGATGTGCCCCGGCGGGATGTGATCTCGCCCGCCCTGTTCCGCTACTCGATCATGCGTCGAGCGCGGGAGCTACAGAAAACCATTGTTTTACCGGAAGGGGACGAGCCGCGCACGCTCCAGGCGGCGTCCATTATTCTGGAGCGTGGGGTCGCGAATCTGGTTCTCATCGGGGATGAGGAATCCATCCACCGCGAGGCGCGGCAGGTGAACGCCACTATTTCCAAGGCGCAGATTATCAATCCCGCCACCTCGGAGTTGTTCGACCCCTTCGTGAACGAGTTTATGGAGCTGCGCAAGCACAAGGGGATCACGCGCGCGATGGCCGCCGATGTGATGCAGGACACCGTCTATTTCGGGACGATGATGCTGCACAAGGGACTCGTAGATGGGCTGGTCTCCGGCGCGGTGCATACGACCGCCCACACCATTCTGCCTGCCTTCCAGATCGTCAAGACCAGACCAGGGGTGGAGCAGGTGTCCAGTGTCTTCTTTATGCTTCTGACGGACCGTGTCTGGGTGTTTGGGGATTGCGCGGTCGTCCCTGACCCGACCGCCTCCCAACTCGCACAGATTGCGGTGCAGAGCTACCACTCTGCACAAGCATTTGGCATCACGCCCAAGGTGGCGATGATCTCTTACTCGACGGGCAGCTCGGGCGAGGGGCTGGAGGTGGAGAAGGTGCGCGAGGCGACGCGGCTGGCGCGGGAACTTGCGCCGGAGATGCCAGTGGATGGGCCGCTGCAATTCGACGCCGCCGCCATCCCCGATGTGGCCGCGAAGAAAGCACCGAACAGCCCCGTGGCCGGGCAGGCCAACGTTTTTATCTTCCCGGACCTAAACACAGGGAACACCACGTACAAGGCAGTGCAACGCAGCGGCGATTACATCTCGGTGGGTCCGGTGCTCCAGGGGCTGCGCCGCCCGGTCAACGACCTCAGCCGAGGCGCGCTCGTGGACGACATTGTTTATACCATTGCGGTCACGGCGATTCAGGCCGCGCAGACGGAATAGAAGGAGAAAAAGCATGAAGAACCCGATTTCCTGGTTGCTGTTCGGTGTGCTGTTTGGCATTGTTGGCTGGTTTGTCTACACGACATACCAGCAATATCTACTCGACGCGCGCAACGCGCAGGGCTAGGGCTCTGGCAGCAGCGCAAAGTCGCGGGCTTCGGCTTCGAGCTGCTCCAGCGGCTTGTCAGTGACCGCGCGCACCGCCGTGGCAAGGTCGAACGTCTTCAGGGATGTCGCCGCCATCTGCTGGGCAAGTTGCCCCGGAATGGCCCGTCCTTCCGTGGCGATGAGGTAGTCGATCAGAAAGTAGAGGTTTGCCTGCCGGAGATCTCCCGCGTTCTCCACATCCTCTGCCGAGGCACCATCGGGTACGGTGAGGCTTCTTTCAAAGGGCGAGCGCCATGTTCCTGCCATCTGCTCTCGCCAACGATTGCGGAGATGGCGGCGCTGCCCCTCATCGAGTATCCAGTGCTCCTCCTCCGCCCTCAGGAGGATGTAGAAGAGCATACGATACTGCTCTGCACTGATAATCGCCTGCCGGGAGAGGTGCAAGGGAGGGGGGGGTTGATGTTCGATGACCCTATCCAGCACCTCACTCATCAATCGTACCCGATACTGCGTGCGCGCTGAGAGAGGCGAGGTCATCTCGAACCAGGAAAATTCGGGGGAGGTTGTCCGGATGAGGCTGCTGCTCTCTCCCATCAAGGCGAATTCTTCTGGCTCAATGATGATCGTCACATGCGGCTCGTTCTGCCACTCGTCAGGCCACCGCTCCGCGATATGCTGGTAGAAATTCTCCAGATTCAACTCGTCCCAGAGTCCGAGATACCCAGGAGGCGCGCGTAGCACAAAATGGGGGCTGCGTTGTTCGCTGAGTTCCACTTTAGGAATAGGATAGGCGGTGCGCCGCCAGCCACCCTCCACCATGCGATAGGCGCGTCGCTCCTCCCGTCCGCCCTTTTCGCCCCCGACCGGCGCGGGCCAGGATACTGTCACAAGAGCGAGCGTGCCTTTATTTTCCAGACGAACTTCTTCCAGAGCGGGTAATCCCACGTAGGGCCGCGACCACCCATAGAGAATCTCGTAGCGGGTGCGCCACTCGGAGGAAGCCTGGGGATCGAGAAACGGGCGCATCTGCATCGGGTCGCCCACGGCCATCACCCGCGCCTCGGCCTCGATAAACTCTGTCAGTTGGGCGCGAATTAGTTGCTCGTGCTCCCGTACCCGCCACCAGAGCCCACCTGCCACGAGTCCTACCAGCAGCAAAAACAGCCCCAGCAACCACAGGAGCCAGTGCCCGCGCCGGGGGCGTATTGGCTTGGTTATCTCACCGGGAGGAAGTGACACCTCCTCGCCTTCCAGAACCTTCCAATCCAGCATGGTTACTCCTCGATGGTCAGTGCAAACTCGCGGGCCTGCGTCTCCAATTCTCCAAATAAGCCGCCTGCCACACTGAGGTAGAGTGCTGGTAGCTCTCGCTGCAAGAAGAATTCGGAGCGGTTGGGCAACCATTTGGAGGCCAGCCGCCCTGGCACATCCTGCCCGTGTCTATCAATGAGATAGTCCAGAAGCAGCGCAGTGGAAAGCGACCATTGCTCATAGTCCTTGTGCTGTGTTGGAGATGATTCCTCAGTAATGGACGGTGGCGGGAGGAAGGGAGAATACCACTGCCCGTCCAGCGTTTCCCGCCACGAGTTGCGCAGAGCCTTGCGTTGGCTCTCATCAAGAATCCACTGACGCGCCTCCGCATCGATAAGTTGGGTGTGAATCGGTTGGGCACCTGCTGCCCACGACGGAAGGGGCAGCAAGCGGCGGAGCACCGCGCGTGTCAGGTGAAGTTTGTAATAGGCTTGGGAGGGAAGCGGCTTGTTCGAGAGCACGTAGGTCAGACGGGGAGAGTTGGCGCGCAGCATCCGGCGGCTGGAGGTGTAGGAGACAATCGACTCGAATTCCAGTCGCTGCACCACAATCGTAATGGGAAAGGGCTCGACTTCCCACCCCTCCCAGGTCGTATCAAGGTGCTTCCATATCGCTTCCAACTGCTCGTGATAGGCGGGAGCGTCGGTCAGCATCGCCAGGTCGCGTGGGCCAGCGCGGAGCACAAAGTGCGTGGTTTCCGAGGTCTGGAGAGGCTCACCATCGGTGGGCAGTGGGGAGCGCACCCATTTTTCCTGGTACAGTCGATAGGCGCGTCGCTCCATCACCGCCGGAGCCTCGCCCTGCGTGGGCCATGCGACCACCACGACGGCCAGGGCTCCCTCCTGCTGCAACTCAACCGTGCGCAGCTCGGGGGTGCCAGGCAGTGTCTGAGGGCGACCCAGGTAACGCCGGTAGCGCCCTTTCCACTCGGCGGGAGCGAGGGGATCTACCAGCCCCTCACCCTGCTCCACCGCCCCGAGCGCCATCAGGTGCGCCTCTCTCGTAATCACCTCGGTCAAATCGGCGCGAAGCTGCTGCTCCTGCGCATACACGCGGCCCCACGCGGCCCCAGCCATCCCCGCTATCAGCATTGCCAGCACCAGGAGCCAGCGCCGCCAGCGCACCCCGCCGGGCAGGGCATCGGCCTCGCTTCCCTCGGGTAGATGGCTTTCCTCATCCTCAAGAATATCCCACTCCAGCATCGTTCCCCCTTCATATGCCTGGTTTTGCTCATTGTACCCGATTCCGCTCGCATTAGCTGAGGGGTGGGCATAAATCAGGCAGCCCTGAGGAGGGACACGATGCCCACGCCGCCCGCGCCTACACCGCCCTCCCGCGAGGAGAGCAACCTGATCCTCAGCCTGGTCCATGAGGGCAAAATCACTCCCGAAGAGGCTGAACAGCTCATCCGTGCGATGGAGTCAACAAAAAGCCGCTGGCAGTCGATGCCAGCGGCTTTTTATTCCGCAGAGTATGCTGCTGAAATGCAGAATCATATCTTATTACAAATCAGACTTATGCCGACAAATAAGGACGAATCGTTGCCAACTCCTGTTCTTCCTCCGTAATCGTTCAGGGGGTAGGAAAAAGGGAGGGGGCCTGCTGCCCCGCCCAGTAAGCCGCGAGAGAATCTGAAAGAAAGGGCAGAAGGGGGCGCTGTTGTTGGCGACAAGGTAATAGTTCAGGGGGTAGGAAAAAGGGAGGGGGCCTGCTGTCCTGCCCAGTGAGCGGCGAGGGAGTCGGATAAGAAGGGGAGGAGCGGGCGCTGCTGTTGGCGGCAGGTGGCGGTGACGGTCA
>JACCSL010000889.1 GCA_013812995.1 Ardenticatenales bacterium
TGACCGTCACCGCCACCTGCCGCCAACAGCAGCGCCCGCTCCTCCCCTTCTTATCCGACTCCCTCGCCGCTCACTGGGCAGGACAGCAGGCCCCCTCCCTTTTTCCTACCCCCTGAACTATTACATCACTTTTTGCTGCACTTTATCCCAGGCCCATGTCCACACTTTGACCTGCCCGGCGCGCCACATACCATTGGCTTTTGCCTCGGTCCACCACGTTTCTTCCTCATACCCCCTATCGGCCACGAACGCCTGGTACTGCCAGTTCGTTACCGGGTACTTCGCCATCCAGAAGGTAGGAATGTCCACCTCCTGCGCGGGCAGGCTCTGGTAGGCATCTTTGTCCCCCCCGATGCGGCATTTCCCGCCCGGCACCTCCACCCAGGCAATGTCGGGCACGCCATCGGCGCGCAGGCCCACGCCGGGGCGCTGGTCGCCAAGCACGGCCAGGCGCTGCCCGGCTTTGGCGCGCTCCGGCGGCGGCACGGTGGGATCCAGCATGGTATCAAGCAATGTCTGCTGCTCGGCGCTAACGCGGGGTTTGGGCGCGGCTTCAGGCTGCGGTATGAGTGAACCAAGCTCTTCCGGGTCATGGCCGGGGTGCTCGGCCTGGAACTCGGCCCAGGCCCGCCGCGCCTGGGGCAGCGTGAAGCGGCTCTGCGCCAGCACGCGAATCTCAGCATAGGCGGCGTCGCGGGCGCGGGTGCGCTGCTCCTCCTCGCGGTGGTGCAGCGCCGTTGCTATGAGCTGGTCGAGGTCCAGGAAACGGAGCGAGCCCCCCTCCTTTAGTTTGCGCACCAGGTCAAACGCTTTTTCGTCATCCCCTTCATTGAGGAATTGCAGGGCTTCCTCCAGCGTTGGAGCGGTCGGTCGCGGGGACGAGGGAGC
The DNA here is from genome assembly GCA_013812995.1 of Ardenticatenales bacterium. GTDB lineage: Bacteria > Chloroflexota > Anaerolineae > Ardenticatenales > Ardenticatenaceae > JACCSL01. The sequence continues at coordinate 889 of JACCSL010000889.1, forward strand.
AATGGGGCGGCTCTCTTTCGTCTCTTCCTGGCCCACCTTCCGCGCCAGCGCCTCGGCCAGCGCGACGAGGTCGCGGCGGCAGGCAATGCCTGGCGGCGTGTTGTCAGCGAGCACCTGCACGAAGAGCAGCAGGGCATTCTCACCCTGCTCGTTTTCCTGGTTGAGTAACCTAGCAATCAGCCCCGCCACCCGACCTACTGCGTCGCGCGTCTCCGGTATCACAGACGTTAGCGCCAGGAAGCCCACGCATTCCATGCGTGGGAGGAATCCTAAAAGAGGCTTCGCACTGGCGCGGCCTTGAAAAACCTTGCCATCCAATCCTCCTGACTGCTCCTTTCTAAGAATAGGAATAGCCATCAACGCGGTGGAGAAGACGGCAGTAGCGATAACTGATGCCCTCGACCAACCCGCCGGCGGTGCGGATATTGAAACTGCCGGACGCACGCACGGCGACACGCCCGACATAGGTGCCTTGTTTCTTGCCGGTCGGCACGATGGCTTTGACGATATCGCCCGTCTGGAAACCCTGCACGCGCTTGGCTCCTTTGGCGCGCGTGCGCGGAAAGCCATGTTTGTCCATCGCACACATCTGGCGCGAGCCGTGACCAGTTGCACGAATTTGGAGGGGGCGTAAGGTACCGGAGGTCCAGAGCACCTCGGGCGTGCTGGCCCCGACACAGGCCGCATCCAACCAGTGCGTCTTGGGCAGGCCGCGTGTGCTGCGGTTCCATTTGGTGCGTCCGCCTGTTCCAACTTCGAGCGGCAACCCTGTCGCGACTAGGGCCTCGTAGAGCGCCCAGCGCGTGCTGTTGAGCACGGCGGCGTCTTTGAGAGGGGCTTTGGCCTGCGCCAGGAGGCGCGCTAGGCGAGCCGGGTCATGCGCCAAGAAGTCGCGGATATCGTGGTTGCTCTTTTTCTGATTGCAGAGCACACAGGCCAGCGTCAGGTTGCTGACGCGGTGACTCCCTCCCCGATCCCGCGCCACGATATGATCCACTTCCAGCGGCACCTGCGTCGCGTCGCAATAGGCACACTGCCGCCCCCACTTCTCCAGCACGTACTGCTTGACCTCGTAGCCCCACAGCTCGCCCTGCTGATATTCAACGCCGCTGATTTCGGGGTTTTGGAGCGCCTGCGTATCAAAACGGGCCAGTTCCAGCGCCAGCGCCTGGATCGGACAGAGTTGACAGAGCCGCCGCACCCAGGTCATGACATTTGCAACCCGGCTTGCCACCGAGGGGGGCAACCAGCCCGCCCGCCGTCGGCGGTTGAGAAAGCGCGGCGGGCGGTAGCGCGTCTTGCGGCTGCGGCGATTGCCCCGCACGCTGGCCCGTTGGGCGAGCGCCGTGCGGATGGGCTCGCCGCGATGCGCCACCTCTGCCGCCCAGACAATCTCGCCGCTGGCATCATTGACAATCGCCAGCCCGGAGACCTTGCTGCCAGGGTCGATCTTGAGGCGCAGCGGGGGCGCGACCGGCTCCGCCACTGCGCGCAACAAAATGATGGTAAATGGGTAAGCCCGATAGACCGCCGCCTGCCCGGCGCGCAGCAACTTGCGCGCCTTGGCGGGATGGCACGGGGCTAAGGGCTGTTGGTGGGTATCTAAAACGAAGACTTTGTTCATGTTAAGAACCTCTACTTGCGTAGGTAACGTGTGCCTCGTCAAAGTTATCTGGGCTTGTTCGGCCTAACGCACTGTCTTAGACCCTCAGACTGTTTAACGCTAGGCGACAGGGCCTGGAGCTGGCTTGCACCCCAGGGTGTCATGACCCGGATAACGTAGCCCTCGTGGGGCTTAGACAATGGTCAGCATGGGCTTGCGGACAAGCCCACGGCTTCTAGCCGTGGGTCGCTGACATGCTGCCACGCCGAAATACGCTCATCCACAAATAGCGCACGCAGCTCCGAGTGGCCCATTGGCCCGCAGCGCAGTAGCACCTCCCGGAGGCGCATGTTCAAGGTGGGCGAGAGTCCCATTTACAATACTCCTTATTTGAATGGACGTATTGTGCCAGCGGGCAGCCGCCATCGTCAACCTGGGTTGCAGGTAGTCCCAGGACAATCGCATACTCCCTGTCACCAGGCTCTCCTCCCTGATGCCCGCCTGCCCCTAAAGGGAGCAGGCTACGATAGCAAAGCCCCATTGGGGCTGGGGTCGTTAGCCCCAACGGGGCTTTGCTATCGTAGCGCGGTGGCTTTAGCCCCGCGCGGGCGTGGCGAACCGAAATCTTTGGAGTATGCGATTGTCCTGCAGGTAGCACCACCGCCAGGGGTTAAAACCCCTGGCGGTGATGGCAGAAGAGTTTGAGCTACCCTGTTGAACCACCCCAAACGATACCAAACTGACTATTTTAATGTTATACTCGCCCCAGCGCTCTGTCCCATGAGATTCAAGGAGGCTTCAATGCGTTTTCTTCCTCGTCTAACCACCGCGATAGCCCTTGGCCTGGCGCTGTTTTTGCTCCTTGGCCCCGCGCTGCACTCCACGATGGCCCAGCCCCCAGCGGGCAGCCGTGTCTTCCCCGAGACGGGCCAGGTCGTGTTAGGGGGCTTCCTGCAATTCTTTGACCGCTATGGCGGCGTGGCACGCTTCGGCTATCCCATCACGGGCGAGTTCGTCGAGAACGGGATGACCGTTCAGTATTTCCAGCGCGCGCGCTTCGAGTGGCAGCCCGCCAATGCACCGGACCACCAGGTGCAGTTGGGCCTGTTGGGCGAGCAGCTGCACGGCACCGCCGAGCCGCGCTCCCAGCCACTCCCCGCCACCGCCAACCGCCGCGTGCAGTACTTCACCGAGACCGGGCACAATGTCACCAATGCTTTTCTGGATTACTGGAGCCGCAACGGTGCGCTCCGCACCTTTGGCTACCCGCTGACGGAGGCGTACACCCGCGATGGCGTGACCTTCCAGTGGTTCCAGCGCGCCCGCATCGAGTCTCGCAACGGTCGAATCACGCTGGGGCTGCTCGGGAGCGAGTGGCGGGGGGGACAATCCGCGTTGCCTACCGACCCGGCGCTCCCGGTCACGGGCGGGCGTAGCCGACAGTTTCCACAGACCGGCCAGATCGTGGAGGGAGCCTTCCTGACCTTCTGGGAGCAGCGCGGCGGCGAGGCCCGCTTTGGGCTGCCCCTGTCGGGAGAGTTCAGCGAGAACGGCATCACGGTGCAATACTTCGAGTACGCGCGCCTGGAGTGGAACGCCGCCAGCTCCAAAGTCCAGCTGGGACTGCTGGGGCAGGAGTTGTACGGCCCGGCTGCTGCCGCTGAGCCCCCTTTGGCGCGCGCCTCTGCCACCGTGCAGTACTTCCCTGAGACGGGGCACACGGTCAGCAATGCCTTTCTGCGCCACTTCCGGCAGAATGGCGGCGTGGAACTCTTCGGCTATCCGCTGACGGAAACCTACGAGGAGAACGGGGAGATTCATCAGTGGTTCCAGCGCCGCAAGCTGAGCTTTGCGGGGGGCACCGTGCGAGAGGCACCGCTGGGGCGGATGCGCTTCAACCCGGACGCGGAGGGTCGCCATCAGCCCCAGGCACTCTTTCAGCGCTTCCTGGAGGGGAATGGGGCCATCAAGGCGGCGCTGGGCGGCGGCCTGGAGGGCGCGAGAAGCCAGACGATTGCCTACCAGCCCTTTGAGGGCGGTCAGATGCTCTGGCGGGATGACACGAACCAGATTCTGGTACTCTACCAGGATGGCTCCTGGCAGCTTCACAACAACCCCTGGCGCACCGGGCAGCCCGTCAGCGGAGGGCTCACTCCGCCCGCTGGGCGGCACGAACCGGTGCTGGGCCTGGGCGCGCTCTGGCGTTCGCTGGGGGGGCAAGGGAGCAAGCTGGGCTGGGCGACGGCTCCGCAGGGGGAGGGACGAGGGCTCGTGCAGCGCTTCCAGTTCGGCGCGATGCTCTACAACCCGATCACCCGCCACCTCTACGTGTTTTACTCCGATGGCGGCTGGTTCAGCTTCGACAACCCTTGGCCCGATCAGGCCCCGAAATAAAAGAGGCTACGCCTTGAGTATGGCGTCATCAGTGACATGGCGGCGCGCAAGGTGGCAGAGATGGAGCGCACTCGCCTCATCAAGGACATTTCTGCTTCTGACGGAATTTGTGGTATGGAAGAGGGGAAGCGTGCTAGCGGAGCCCTCTCCCCGGCCTTCGGCCGCCCCTCTCCCGAAATCGGGAGAGGGGACACGGAGCGAAGCGACGTGGGGG
>JACCSL010000900.1 GCA_013812995.1 Ardenticatenales bacterium
CGTGAACCCCACGCTGCCATGCGATCCGACCGTCTGCACGCTCAAGATCTACCTGCCCATCACGCGCTAGATTCAGGCATCTGCGACCTGGAACGTAGAGTACCAGCGCAGACCATCGCCAAAACGATGGTCTGCGGTGTGTATTTCAGAGCCTGTACCATTGCGGTTGTCGCGGTAGAGCACTATGCTAGACGCAGATAAGACTGAGGCACCTTTCCAACGCGCAGGCTGGCGCAAATGGCGTAGCGAGAGAACTGGCGCTCATAGAGAGTTTCTGGCAGTAGACATGGTTGCCCCCTGCCCCACTATACGGGTGCCTGAAACTTGCTTTTTGTCGTGCCTCAGTGTACAATAAGACATGTTACCCGCCCCGCCTCACAGGGGTCTGAAACATGTTATTTTATCGCTACTGTGCAGTCAGAGATGGCCTGCACCACGCGCCCCGCACCACAGGGGTCTGAAACGTGTTCTTCTATCGCTACTGTGCAGTCAGAGATGGCTTGCACAGCCCCGCCTCACAGGGGTCTGAAACCAACGTCAGTGCCTTCGCCTGATCGTCGCATATATTGCACTCCTCACCATACACCTCACATCCAGCATCTGCCCCAGCTCAAAGCCCGATCCTGACCCTGTTCTGACAACATCGAACGCCACAGAACCAAGGCACCCCCCTGATGAGGCGACCTGCGCGCCGCAGTGCGCCCCCGCCTCACCAAGCACCTCAGCGCGTCCTTCCCTGCCTCCGCCCCCGCCGCTACCAAATCGACTATTTTCGCGCGTTTATAGTAGAAGCGCGGCGCAGTCGTGGCTGGCTCGCTATGGCGTCGCGTGGGCAACGTGTGATGCGTTGGCGGTGCATTGCTGGAGCCGGGGAGAGGGTCCAGGTGAGCCGCTCCCGTGCCAGGGTGGGGTGTGTGCGTAGGTGTGTGACCAGGTGTGTGTGCCAGGTGTGTGCAGAGGGGGGCACAGCGCGTCTCAGGCTAGGCCGCTCGGCGGGGGCGCTGCGCGTGTGCGTAACGCACGGCTGCGAGATAGACGGTGTGCAAAACGGTGGGGAGAACGGGGTCGGGCCGAGTAAAAACCATGCGCCACACTTCCCGTAAACTTCCCCCACCTCTCTCGGTGGCTGCCGTGTGTCTCTTCCCCGCGCTGACCGTGCCCCCCCAGGGCGTTGCCATGTGCCTGTGCAATGACCCCCTGGACCCATCCGCCCTTGCGTTGCACCTCGTCGGGTTGGCAACGGGCTGGCAGCCACCGCAGCGGGTGGCGCGGGGAGCGCTTCGGTGGTGGCATCGCTAAGGCACTAGAAACGTCGGGAAGGCAATGGTGGGCACGCAAGGCGTTCGCACACAGATACGAGCACACCTGCTGACGCTGCGTCATGACACGAAAACCGTATTCTGGGCGTGGCAAAAAGGACGAGAGGGCGCAGTCATGAAGAGAGCGGGGCGTGATTCCCCGCTCTCGACGCTGACAGGAAACGTGGTGTTACTGCCCGCTCGCCCGGAGCGGTGCCAGGTAGTATCCCACTCCAACCCAGAAGGCGGGTTGAATAACGCCCCACAGCTCGACGGCGGTAACACCATCGGCCATGAGGAACTTAGCAACGACCGCGCCGACCAACGCGAGAACGATGATGGCGCGCGGGTTCCAGGGCGAGGAGCCTCTCCTTTTTGGGGGTTGCTTGCGTCTGGGTGGGCGGCTATGATGTCTGTGCATACCTACGTCCTTTCCTGTGCGGGCTGCTGGCGCAGCCTGTAGATGTGGGAGGTACTCTGCCCTCAGCGCCTCGTGTTAGAGCCACGAGGCGCTGTTGCATTCAGGGCACAGGAACGGCGTATCGTCACCGAATCGCTACGAGCTAGCCACGGGTTCCTACCGTTCCTGTCAGTCTCAGTGTACAGGATTTGCGGTGGGGATGTCACCCCGATAAGGACCCGATAAGTGCCCCATAAGTGCCCCATAAGGGGCCGGGAAGGGGCCGGGAAGGGGCCGGGAAGGTGGCTGTCTCGGGCGTCGCCCGAGGCGAAATCAGTGAGAACCACAGCCGTGGCGTCGCAACCAAGCGCGCCGAGTGGGAGGAAAACTTCATGTGGGCGGTGTGCGATTGGAAGTTTGTCCCCGCCGCGCGCATCTGGGCCAACGCAGCCAACGGCGGTTTTGTAACGTTTTATCCGTCGGCACCGAGTGTTCCACTTGACAGATGGAGCGTGCGCGAACAGGCAGATAGCGGCTAGCTCCAGGCCAGCGTTGCGTCCCGTCACCGCTACCCTATCGCACAACTCGGCGAGGCACTTTGGTCCTGACAACGTTGAGACGGGGTAGATCACGCAGTCCTGCTCAGCGCGTCGCGAGTGTGGTAGTACCCTTTATGACAGTCTATGGCGGTTCGAGTCGACCGCTGCTGGCCCAGCGTCACCCTCCCAGGAGCGGCACGACCTCTGTATCCATCCACCAACGCAAGGTATCCTCCTCGGGGGGGTCCAACCGGATACGATACCTCCAAGGCCACTCCTGCGGCCCATAGACTCTCCCCTCAACTACCCTCACAGTGCCATACCTCACGATGATATTGCCATCTTCACCGTACTCCATAGTGATAACTCGTTGGCCCTCTTCCAGCTGCGGGACAAAAAAGCCAAAGCTCATAACTGATGCCTCCCATTGCTCCCAGAGCGCGACGTTCGTGGGATCAGCGGCCATTCCCTGGAGCCATTCGCGGGCAGACTCCTTCCACGTCTCCTCCGTCATAGCCCCACCTTCCCCGCCGCATTATCCCGGAACAGATTCCCCTCGCGGACATAGCGCCGTACCATCGCCTCGCTCTTGTGGCCCGTCTGGCGCATGATGTCCCGCTCGCTCACCCCGACAGCAGCGGCGGAAGTGGCGAGGCCCGCGCGCAGGGAGTGGCCGCCGAAGCGCGACGGATCGAGCCCCGTACATTCGGCGCAACGCTTTACCACCGTCGCCATAGCCCGTGCGGATAGGCGGGTGGGCTTGACGGTGCCGTGCCGATCTACCGGGCGAAAGATGGCCCCTTTACTGATACTGGAGATATCCAGCCATCCTCTCAACGCCCGTACCGGGCAGGTATCAGTCATTGTTCCATAGGGGATCGCCACCGTCCGCCCTTTTCC
>JACCSL010000903.1 GCA_013812995.1 Ardenticatenales bacterium
AGTCTATGTCGGGCGCGTCGCCGTGCGCGCCACGGGTAGTTTCAATATCCGCACCGCCACCGCCCTCGTGCAAGGCATCAACTACCGTTACTGTCGCCTGCTGCACCGTGTCGATGGCTACACCTACTACGAGAAAGGAGATGCCCGGACCGAAGGCGGCAGTGCTTTCGCAGCGCAGCGCCCTTCCTCCCACGCCTGAAGATCGTGGGTTTCCGGGCCCTTACCTCCATGAGCAACCCCTATGGATCCCTCCACCATCCTGCTCTTACCCGCAGACAACTCCTCAAGCTTGGAGCCGCCTTTGGGCTCACCAGCGTTGTGCTGGGCGGCTGTACCCCGAACTCCACGGGCGGCACGGTAGATCCCAAGACTCTGCTGGCCAGTGGTGAGGCAATCTCGCTGGATATCCTCATCGCGGAGGCCAAGAAGGAAGGCACGCTCTCGACCATTGCTCTGCCGCGTGACTGGGCCAACTACGGAGAGGTCATTGACAGCTTCGTTGCGAAATACGGCCTGACGTACAACGGCCTTCACACCGACTATGGCTCGGCGCAAGAAATCGAGGCCATCGAGCAGTTCAAGGATATTGGCGGGGATCAGGCACCGGATACCGTAGACATTGGCCTGGGGCTCACGCAGAGCAGCAAGCAGAAGGGTCTCTTTGCCCCCTACAAGGTATCCACCTGGGACAGCATCCCGGAGAGCCTGAAGGACGCGGAGGGGTTCTGGTACGGCGATTATTATGGGGTCATGGCCTTCCAGGTCAGCCGGGATAACATCAGCAATGTCCCCGAAGATTGGGAGGATCTGCAAAAGCCGGAGTACGAGGGCACCATCGCTCTGGCGGGTGACCCGACGGCCTCCAGCACCGCCATGCACTCCGTGTGGGCAGCCGGGCTCTCGCGCACAAGCTCGCTGGATGACGCGCCGGAAGCGGGCATCGAGTTCTTCCGCGAACTCAAGGAGAAGGGAAACTTCCTGGCCGCCATCCGCGATACCTCGCTGGAAACGCTGGCCTCCGGTGCCACGCCCATCGTGCTCCATTGGGACTACAAGGGGCTCAGCAATCGGGACGAACTCGAAGGCACGATTGATTTGGCAGTAGTCGTTCCCCAGACAGGGGTTCTGGGGGGGGCTTATGCCCAGGCGGTCAGCGCCTATGCCCCGCATCCCTTTGCCGCGCGCCTCTGGATGGAGCATCTCTACTCGGATGAGGCGCAGCTCATGTGGCTGAAGGGTTACACCCACCCCGCACGCTACAACGATCTGGTGCAACGCGGGAAAGTTCCAGCCGAGCTTGCGGCCAAGCTCCCGCCTGCCGAACTCTACGAGCGCGCCACCTTCCCCTCGCTGGATCAGATCGCCAAGGCGACGCAGTACATCAAAGACAACTGGGCGCGGGTGATTATCGGGAGCTAGAACGGAGCGCGGCGAGCACGGCCGCTAATTGGTGGAGACTGTGCAGGTTATGAACCGGCAGGAAGTCGTCCACAAAGGGCAGCGCCGCCGCCATCCCCCGCTGGATAGGCTCATACTCCTCCGTACCCAGCAGCGGGTTGAGCCATATCAGGCGATAGGTGGCGCGCTGAAGGCGCGCCATCTCTTTGGCCAGCAGACTCTCATCCCCCCGGTCCCACCCATCACTGATAATCAGCACGATGGCTCCCCGCCCCAACACGCGGCGCGCCCACTCGTAGTTGAACGTTTTTAGAGCCTCCCCGATGCGTGTCCCGCCGGACCAATCATGGACCCGTCGCCCCACCTCATCGAGCGCCGCATCGACCTCCCGACCACGCAGAAAGGGCGTAATGTGGCTCAGGCGTGTGCCAAAGAGGAAGGTCTCAACCTTGCCCCAGCGGCGCGTGAGCGCATGGAGAAAATGCAGGACCATGCGAGCGTACCGCTCCATCGAGCCGCTGATGTCACAGAGAACCACCAGCGGGCGACGCTCTCGTTTCCGGGTGCGCCAGCGAAGCAGCAGCGGCTCCCCGCCATAGCGCAGGTTGTCCCGCATCAGGCGGCGCAGGTCCAACTGGCGACCATGCACCGAACGCTGCATCCGCCGGGTGACGCGCTCACGAACGGTCCAGTCCATCCGGCGCAGGGCCGCCCTGGCAAGCTCCATCTCCTCCCAACTCATCGCGGCAAAATCCTTGTGCCAGAGCCGCTCCAAGGCGCTGTAGGAGCGATGCGCCTGCTCCTCCTCTTTGTCCTCTTCCTCCAGCAGTGAAACCAGCTCCAATAGGGGCCGGGGCAGCCGCGCGCGGCTCTTCTGGAGTAGCTCCCCCGGCGGGTCGCCCTCCCGAATGGGTTCCGGAACACGCCAGTACAGCTGAAAGGACTGGTCGAAGAGCGGGTAATCGGCGTGGTCGGTGATCAGGAAGGCGCGCGTAGCAAAGTAGAAGTCATCTCTGATACTTATGTCAACAAAGCGCAGGGCGCGGACCCACTCCAGAATCTGGCTGAGCGAGACGAGCACGCCCATGAGGCGTAGAAGCCGCGCGAAGCGCAGCAGGTGCGACAGGAGCTGGCCGTCGCTCATCGGGGCGTGACTCCGGCAGAGCCGGTGGCGTGCGCCAGTAACCGAGCAGCCACCGAGCCATGCACCTGCTCGATGTCGTCTTGGTACTTGAGCAGGACACCCAGCGTGTCATGGAGGGCGTCCAGCGTCAGATCGCGCTGGTCGAGCGCCACGAGCGCCCGTGCCCAATCCAGGCTCTCTGCCACGCCAGGAGCTTTGTAGAGGTCCAGGCTTCGCAGAGCCTGCACAAAGTTTACGAGGTGGCGGCTTAAGTCCGGGGCCGCTTCTGGCACCTTAAGCGTCACGATCTGGTACTCTTTTTCGGCGGAGGGGTAGTTGATCCACTGGTAGAGACAGCGCCGCTTGAGCGCATCGTGGATCTCGCGAGTACGATTGGAGGTGAGGAAGATGAGCGGCGGGTGCTCGGCACGCAGGGTGCCCAGTTCCGGAATGGTGATCTGAAAATCAGAGAGTAACTCAAGCAGGAATGCCTCGAACTCTTCGTCCGCCCGGTCCA
>JACCSL010000920.1 GCA_013812995.1 Ardenticatenales bacterium
TGGGCAATGGTGATGGAGGCGGCAGGAGAGAATTGTTTGACGATACGACTCTGGAGCGGAAAGAGAAGCCCATTGATATGAAGCACATCTGGGTTCTGGCGCATGATCTGTTGGTGAAGACGCCAGGGAATCTGCCACATTCGGAGCGTGGGAGAAAAGCCATCGGCCACAAAGTGGTAGTGGATGGAATCCCTGACAAGCAGTGCATCGTGATGAAAGCGTTGCCAGACGGTAACGTGAGATCCCGCCAGCCGCAGCCCCTGCGCCCAGCCTGTCAGCGTCTCGTACCGCTCCAGCAACTCCTCTGGCGAGCGCATCGCTGCCTCATAGGCATAATTCAGCAGGGCGATGTGCATGACCGCGGGCTGTAACTGTAACGTTCTATTTGACCCAGGTTAGTTCAAAGAAGATGACGCCCGAGGCGCGACTCCTAATTTTCTCTGCGATACAGTCGATGATGTCATCCGGCACAGGGGCCGGGTTGGCATCCCCGGCCTGGTGCAACTCCTGAAAGAATTGCCCGGCGCGCTCCCGATTGGGCAATTTTCCATTGAATGCCGCCCGCTCAATGGCGTGTGCTGTCAACCAGGCTTTGTCTGCCTGGTTATAGGCCGCAACCCAGTTGACATCCGAGCCGTCGCTGCTGCACCACACCTGGTACAGATTCTCCTTGGGATGACACTCCACACCCACCGCAAGTTCGCGCCGCACGACAGAGCCACCCGGCTCAGCCTCCTGCCGACGGCGGGCCTGCTCATCGCCATTGTTTCCGATAACCATTTTGCGCTTGATCATTCTGTGTTCTCCTCGACAGAGTGTGATGTTGAGTCGGCAGGAGGGTCGGTGCGCCAATAGGTCGCGCCATTTTGGGTGCGTCCCCGAAAACCATTATCCTCCTGAGCCCCCTTGCCCCCGACGCAGCCAGGGGCGACGGGGAGATTGTAGCAGACGACGAACAACCCCCTCCAAAAGATTGAAGAGGTAAGCCAGATAGGCCAGGGGCAACAAGTAAAGTGCCGCGAGGTGCGGGTGAAGCTGGCGCAGCGTCCGAGGCGATGGAAGTAGCCGATGGGCGATGGCAACGCTCTGCTCCCAGCCAGAATGGTGCCAGCAGAGCCGCTCCTGGAGTGGGAGAACCAGCGGATTGCAAAAGGAAAGGTGATAGAGCGTGGTTTGCTCCAAAAAGGCCTGCAACCGTCGCGGTGTGCCATCGGCCAGCCTTGCCATGATCGTGGGTGGGGCGATTTGTCCCAGATATCGTTCAGCGAGAAAGAGTGGTCCATAGAGCAGCCGTTCCTCACCGCGCGTTTGTCCGGCGCGGAGAAGTTGCTCCCACTGTTCCTCGCGGAGACAGGCCCCGACCAGCAGAATATCGTAGAGCCGGATGAGCCGACTCTTGCCATCGATCATGTCCATGGTCGCATGAATCAGCAGGTGCTGGAGCAAGGCTACCTCATCGGGCAGCCAGCCCTGTGCCTCCCCCATCGTGGTCAGCTTTGCCCCGGCCCAGAGTTCCTCGGTGACATCGTAGTGAATTCCCCAGAAGGATTCTCGGGCCTCCGTATGAAGTTCCACCGCTCGTGGGTTGGTCGGATGTTCCCCTGTAGTAAAGATTTCATCAGGCAGATAAGAGGAGCGGGTGTAACTCCGGTGACGTGGTGTGTGACCTGTGGGTTGATAGTCCAGCCCCCCCAGAAGGGCGGCAAACATCTCCTCATGCTCTGGTCGGAGCAGCAGGTCCAGGTCCGCCATCGGCCGAAGTGCAGGATCGTCATAGTAGCGCCAAACAAGCGCGCTGCCCTTCAAAGGTAGGATCGGAATACCCGCCTGGGCGGCACTGCGAAGCAAGGTGACTTGCTCCGCCATCATCAGGTAGAGCCGCTGACGGTTTAACTCGTACTGGTCAGTCAGATAGCTTTGGAGGGATGGAGCCAGGACAAACCATCTTGGTTGTTCCCGGAGATGTCGAAAGAGAAGCGGCGCAATGCCATGCACCTGGATGGCCCAGCGCGCGGCTTCCCACTCTGGCTCCTGCCAGGCGGCGGTTTCGCTCCAGAGGGCTGGCGTGTGGGAAGAGCGCAGCCAGCCCAACACGCTCTCGCACACCATCTCAGGCATGGAAGCGTGTTGGGCCATGGCGCTCGCTTTACTAGGGTGGGTTAGCTCCGCCGAATCATGCGGCGGAAGCGGTCAGCCAGCCCTTTGGGTTGATTAAGTCCCTCGATGATCTCATCCGAGGAGGGTTTGGCCCAGGAAGGGGTAGGAACATCGTAATCGAATCCCTCAGCCAGAGTGCGTGGGAGTTTGCGCTCCAACGCGGACTCAATGCGCTTAACCATGCTCTCGTCTGCGGACGAGACAAGGGTATATGCTTTGCCCTCCGCATCGCCGCGCGCTGTTCGCCCGATGCGATGCACGTAGCTATCAACCGTTTGCGGGATGTCATAGTTCACGACATGGGAAATATCATTGATGTCAAGGCCGCGCGCCGCCACATCGGTCGCCACAAGAGCGCGCACGGTGCCAGTACGCAGGCTGTGCAGTGCCTCCTCGCGCTCCCGCTGACTACGGTCGCCGTGCATCAGACCCACCCGAATATCCGCCTCGCGGAGCTTGCGCGCCAATACGTCGGCCTCGATCTTGGTCTCCGTAAAGACCAGCACGCTGTTCATGGACGGGTCCTTCTGGAGCAGGTAAACCAGAAGCGGCGTCTTGAGGTGGCGCTCCAC